>CAZOHH010000036.1:0-10705 GCA_964579735.1 uncultured Oscillospiraceae bacterium
GTCGCACGTATCGGTCTATCGAACCTCGTAGTCCGCCTGACGAGCACACCTGTCCGCTTGACAGAGCAGACCGTCATGAGTACAATTCATGAAAACATCGGTGCCTGCAGACTTGTCGGGCATCGCGACGTGAGATCGAAGGAGAGGAGGGAGCCCACGATGACACGCAACTCAATCCAGACCGTGCCTGGCTCCTTCGCCGCCGCTCCCTTCGTTTCGTCACTCCCGGCCTCCTTGGAGAACATGAACCGAAGCCCGCTTTAGGCGGGCAATTGGATTCGTCTTCCCCCAAGAGAACCGCGTTCAGCATTCCCGGGAGGAACCCCTATGGATTTCGATATGGCACATCTGGCGCGTTTGTCGCGCCTCGACCCGCGTGACCCGAGTCTTCGAGACCTTTCCGAAGACCTGAAGAGCATCGTCGGATTCGTCGGCACGTTGACCTCCATCCCGGACCGCACCCCGGAGGAGTCGGCGCGTGAAGCGTCTACAGGCGCCGGGCTCGATGACCTCCGCGAAGACGTCGTGACGCCTTCCTTCGACCGCTCGGCACTTCTGGCCGGCGCCCCCTCAAGCGACGATGGATGCTACGCAGTCCCCGTCGCGATCGAGAAGGGGGTGGCGAAGTGAGTCCGCATAACGTATCTTCGGACCTCTGTGGACTCGACGCCCTGGACCTCGCGGGCAGACTCCGCCGCCGGGAAGTCGGCTGCGTCGAGGCGACCCGCGCCTATCTCGACCGCATCGCCGCCTTCGATGCGACGATCGGGGCCTTTCTCCACGTCCGGCCCGAGGAAGCGTTGAGTGAGGCGGAAGCCGCCCAGAGGACCCTCGACGCCGCGGCGAAGAGTGGGGGAGCGGTACCGGCGTTCTGCGGCGTGCCGGTGGCCCTCAAGGACAATCTATGCACGAAGGGGATTCCGACGACATGCGCGTCGAAAATCCTCGCTGGATATCTGCCTCCCTACGATGCGACCGCCGTGGCGAAGGTCCATGCGTCCGGCGCCGTGGTGCTGGGGAAACTCAACATGGACGAGTTCGCCATGGGCAGTTCCAACGAGAACTCCTCGGTGAAGCCGGTCCGCAATCCCTGGGATGCGAGCCGCGTGCCGGGCGGCTCCAGTGGCGGGTCCGCCGCGGCCGTGGCGGCCGATTTCGCCGCCTTCACGCTGGGCTCCGACACCGGCGGTTCGATCCGCCTGCCCGCGGCCTTCTGCGGCGTCGTCGGCTTGAAGCCGACCTATGGCAGCGTATCGCGCTACGGGCTCGTCGCCTTCGCCTCGTCCCTTGACCAGATCGGCCCCTTGACCCGCAGCGTCGCCGATGCCGAAGCCGTTTTTGGACTTCTGGCCGGCCGCGACCCCCACGACGCCACGACCGTGGACCGCCCCGCTTCGGCCGCCGGCAAGCGGGCCGTGAAGGGTCTTCGCGTGGGCATCCCGAAAGAGTTCCTGACCGACGCCGTGCAACCCGAGGTCCGTGCGGCCGTGAAGCGCGCCGCCGCCTGGCTCGCCACCGAGGGGGCCGAGTGCGAGGAATGCTCGCTGCCGGCCGTCGAATCGTGGATTCCCGCGTATTACATCGTCTCCTCCGCGGAGGCCAGCTCGAACCTCGCCCGCTTCGACGGCGTCCGATACGGGCACCGCGCCACGGACTACGACAGCATCGCCTCCATGTACAGCCGCAGCCGGTCCGAAGGTTTCGGCGCCGAGGTCAAGCGGCGCATCCTGCTCGGCACCTTCGTGCTGTCGGCCGGGTACCACGACGCGTACTACGGCAGCGCGCAGAAGGCCCGCGCCCACATCCGCAGCGGCTTCGACGGCGTCTTCGCGAAGTACGACCTGCTGCTCGGGCCCGTCGCCCCGCAGACCGCGTTCCGCCTCGGCGAGAAGTCCGGAGACCCCCTGCAGATGTACCTGCAGGATATCTGCACCGTCGGAGCGAGTCTCGCAGGACTGCCGGCGCTGTCCGTGCCCGCTGGGTTCGACGCTTCGGGGTTGCCCATCGGAATGCACCTGACGGGTCCCGCATTCTCCGAGGAGACCCTCTTCGCCGCGGCCGGCTGCATCGAGCGCGCCGCGGACTGCCGTGTACGCCGGCCCGACCTCTCCGCCGCTGCGGCCTGCGCGAAGGGAGCGTGACCGGAATGAGCTTTGAAATCGTCTGCGGGCTCGAGATCCACGCCGAACTGTCCACCGCCACCAAGATCTGGTGCGGTTGCGAGAACGCCTTCGGTGGAGAACCCAATACGCGATGCTGTCCGGTTTGCACCGGGCTTCCCGGTGCTTTGCCCGTCCTCAATCGCAAGGTCGTCGAATATGCCGTAAAGGCAGGACTCGCGATGCACTGCGCCATCTCCCCGACCAGCGTGATGGCCCGCAAGAACTACTTCTACCCCGACATGCCCAAGGCCTACCAGATTTCACAATTCGAGAAACCCCTCTGCGTGGGAGGATACGTCGACATCTCGACTTCGAAGGGGCCGCGGCGAATCGGGATCACGCGCATCCACATCGAGGAGGATGCCGGAAAGCTCCTCCACGACGCATATGGGACGGGGACCCTGGTCGACCTGAACCGCTGCGGAGTCCCCTTGATCGAAATCGTCGGCGAGCCGGACCTCCGAAGCGCCGAGGAGACGAAAGCCTACATGGAGGCCGTGCGAGAGATCCTCGAGTCCATCGGGGTGTCGGACGTCAAGATGCAGGAAGGCTCCATGCGTGCGGACGTCAACGTGTCCATACGTCCTGTCGGGGAGACCCGGCTCGGGACGCGCACCGAGATGAAGAACCTCAACTCCTTCCGTGCCGTGCACCGCGCCGTCGACGCCGAGGCGATGCGCCAGGAAGCCTTGCTCGCGTCCGGCAAGAAGGTCGTGCAGGAGACGCGCCAGTGGGACGACAACCGCGGGGAGAGCCGTGGCATGCGCGGCAAGGAAGATGCTCAGGACTATCGGTATTTCCCTGAGCCGGACCTGTTGCCGATTCTCGTCGCCGAGACGGATATCGCATTGATCGCGAAGGAAT
Source organism: uncultured Oscillospiraceae bacterium (assembly GCA_964579735.1). GTDB lineage: Bacteria > Bacillota > Clostridia > Saccharofermentanales > UBA5734 > CAILLO01. The sequence goes on from CAZOHH010000036.1 coordinate 3,027, forward strand.
TGCCGGAGCTTCCTGCCGCACGCCGTGCGCGCTATATCGGAACGCTGGGCATCGCCGAGGCGGATGCCGCCTTGATCACGCGCACCCGGGCCGAGTCCTCCATGTTCGAGGATATGCTTGCCCAGGGAGTGGGCGTACGCGCCGCGGTGACTTGGATGGTCGTCGAGATGTTCAGCCGGATGAACACGTCTGGGTTGTCCGTGGCCGACCTCCCCTTTGGGGGCGCTTCGCTCGGCCGCCTCGTGGAGATGGTCGAAACAGGTAAAGTCAATCCGGGTTCCGCACGGCGGATCCTGGGGGTCATGATGGAGAACGGCGGGGAACCGGCTGCCCTGGCGGAATCGCTGGGACTGCTCGCGGTGTCCGACGCCGGCGGGTTGAAGACGGCTGTGGTGACCGCTCTGGCACAGAACGCCGCGGCGGTGGCGGATTATCGGTCGGGTAGTGCGAAGGCGCTGGGTTTCCTCATGGGACAGGCGATGAAGGCGGCGGGGGGGCGTGCGGATCCGAAACTGCTCTCCGCTGCGTTGAAGGAGGCCCTCGATGGGGCCGGGAACGGGGAGGGCTGAACCATGGAAGGCGTCTGGATGATCGATGCGGCGGCGGTATGCCGGCCTGAATACGTGAAGGGATCCTCCTATCTGTTGCCCCGGTCCGAGCGCGAAGGACTGTTGACGCTCCCGGACGGCACTTCGGCGGTGCAGGGTTTCGTGCATCGCGTTCGCCCCATGGGCGGCGTGAACTTCGTCATGGTCCGCACGGCTCGAGCCGTCGTGCAGTGCGTGTGGGATGGGGAGCTTCCGGAAGGTCTGTGCGACGGCGCCTGCGTGGACGTCCGCGGCACGGTGCTCGAAGACGAGCGCGCACAGGGCGGGTTCGAGCTGATGGCGACATCGATCGACGTGCTTTCGAAGCCAGCTGCGCCCGCCCCCATATCGCTGGGACGCCGACGCCTCGAAGCTTCTCTGGAAGTGCTGCTCGACATCCGACCGTTTTCGCTGCGCCACCCCAAAGAGCGTGCGGTCTGGAAAATCGAGGAGGCCATGCTGGCCGCCTACCGAGCCTACATGTCGGCGAACGGCTTCACCGAGGTCAAGTCGCCCAAGATCGTCGCGGGAGGGGTCGAAGGCGGCGCCAACGTATTCAAACTGGACTACTTCGGCAAGCCCGCGGTCCTCGCCCAGAGCCCCCAGTCCTACAAGCAGATGCTCGTGGGCGTCTATGGCCGGGTATTCGAGACCGCTCCGGTGTATCGCGCCGAGAAGCACAACACGACGCGACACCTGAACGAATACATCGGGCTCGACTTCGAGATGGGCTTCATAAGGGACTTCACGGACATCATGAAGATGGAGGCCGGGATGCTTCGCCATATGATGGCGACGGTCGCGGACACCTGCGCCTATGAAATCGCCTTGCTCGAGGCCGATGTGCCGGTGGTCGGAGAGATACCGGTCCTGAAGTTCAAGCATGCCAAGGAACTCCTTGCCGAGCAGTTCGGGATCAAGAACCGTGGCGCGGACCTGTCTCCCGAGGAGGAGGTCCACCTCGGACAGTGGGCGAAGACCAACTTCGGGTCGGACTTCGTGTTCATCACGCACTATCCGTCGGGCAAGCGGCCGTTCTACACACGGGATGACCCGGAAGACCCAGGCTTCACCTGCAGTTTCGACCTGTTGTTCCGCGGTCTCGAAATCACCACGGGAGGGCAGCGCGTCCACGACTATGAAAGCCAAGTGGAGAAGATGCGCTCCCGCGGGCTAGATCCGGCGGACTTCGAAGGCTATCTCATGATGCATAAATATGGAATGCCGCCCCATGGCGGCCTCGGCATCGGTCTCGAGCGCATCGCCGTGCAGCTGCTCGGCATGAAGAACATCCGCCACGCGAGCCTGTTTCCACGTGACACGGGGCGTGTCGAGCCATAGCAGCGGCCCTGTCCTTTGTCGGAACGGCCGACTCGGGCTTGGACGACGACGGAATTCTTGTGCAAATGCAAGGACTTGGAGATAATATTTCATAATAGCTTGAAAACGTCCTTCTCGAATGATAATATGACCCAATAGTTGCAAGCGGACCTTTGCGAGATTGCACGATGTCGTGCGGGACCCTCGAATGGGAAGCGGCAGGGACGATGGTGTTCCACGGTTCCGGTAGCCGAAAGGCTTTCGGAAACGGAGGGGCACCTTGTTCTATAATGGAAAGTGCGGCACAGGGGACCGGAAGGCCTCTGGGGGCCGAAGGAAGGAGCGCCAACCATGAAGCTTCAGAAGGAAGACCTCGTCCGCCACGCGCGGGAGAACGATGTAAAGTTCATCCGCCTGCAGTTCACGGACCTATTCGGTCAGATGAAGAACGTGGCCATCACGGTGGACCAGCTCGAGAAGGCCCTCGCGAACGAGTGCATGTTCGACGGTTCCTCGATCGAAGGATTCGTCCGCATCGAGGAGTCGGACATGTACCTTCGACCGGATCCGACCACCTTCACGACCTTCCCCTGGCGGCCCACATCGGGTCGCGTGGCGCGACTCGTCTGCGACGTGTACCACCCCGACGGCACTCCGTTCGAGGGCGACCCGCGCTATGTTCTGAAGCGCGTGCTGAAACAGGCCGAGGAGATGGGATATACCTTCAACGTAGGCCCTGAGTGCGAGTTCTTCCTTTTCCGCACCGATGACGAGGGAAAGCCCACGACCGAGACCCACGACAAGGCCGGATACTTCGACCTCGGACCCTCCGACGGCGGCGAGGATGCGCGACGCGACATATGCCTCACCTTGGAGGAGATGGGCTTCGAGATCGAGGCTTCCCACCACGAGGTGGCCGAGGGTCAGCACGAGATCGACTTCCGTTACGACGACGCGCTGACGTCGGCGGACCGGATCATGACTTTCAAGCTGGTCGTGAAGACCATCGCAAACCGGCACGGACTCTATGCGACGTTCATGCCCAAACCGGTATATGGCATCAACGGCAGCGGCATGCACACCAACATGTCCCTATTGAAGGACGGCAAGAACGCCTTCGCGGACCCTTCCGATCCACTGGGCCTGTCGAAGGTCGCCTACGGCTTCATCGCCGGTCTCATGGAGCACGTCCGCGGAATGAGCGCGATCACCAACCCGCTGGTCAATTCCTACAAGCGCCTGCTGCCCGGCTACGAGGCACCGGTCTACATCGCCTGGGCCACGCGCAACCGAAGCCCATTGATCCGCATTCCCGCCGCCCGAGGACAGGCGACCCGGGTCGAGCTTCGCAACCCCGATCCGGCGTGCAACCCCTATCTGGCTCTGGCGGCGATGCTTGCCGCCGGCCTGGACGGTGTCCGTCGCGGGCTCGTGCCGCCGCCCTCTGTCGAACGGAACATCTTCGAGATGACCCCGGCCGAACGCGCCGCCGAAGGGATCGGGACGTTGCCCGGTAGCCTTTCCGAGGCCGTGGACGAGCTTCTGGCGGACAAGCTGGTCGTCGAAACACTCGGCGCCGGCCTGGTGGCGAAGTATGCTCAGGCCAAGCGCGAAGAGTGGGACGCCTATCGGATGTTCGTCCACCCCTGGGAGATCGATACCTACCTGGCACGGTACTGAGCGTATCCGATGGAGGGGGCTGTCGGGGTCATCCTCGTCTTCCGCCGCGCGGAGACGATGGACAAGGTCCGCCGCATCGTATGCGCGCGAGGCTACGCGGTCGAGGGGGCTTTCGTCTCCGGTGGCCATGCGCTCCGTTTCGCAGGCGGCCGTGACGTCGACATCGCCGTGGTCAGCCCCGATGTGCAGGACATCCCCATCGAGACGCTGTGCCAGGAATTGAAGGATCGTTGCGGCTGCGAGGTCGTTCTTCTGCCCCGACCGGCGACGGCGGAAGTGCTGCTCACGATGCTGGATAACGCGGCCGGATTCCGTAAGCGGATCAAGGAACTCGATATGGAAGTCCGACGCTATCGAGTGACGCTGGAGAGGCGGGCCTTCGCCGAGAAGGCCAAGTATGCGCTGATGGCCGCAAAGGGAATGAGCGAGGATGACGCGTGGCGGCATCTGCAGAAAACAAGCATGGATACGGGTCGACCGATGGTCGAGATTTCAAAGGAGATCCTTGCCCTGTACGGGGAAGGATCGGGAGGCACATGATGGAAGAGGCGGAAGCAAGGGTCCGTGCGCCAGGGGCTCAAGGGCTGTATCGACCGGAGTTCGAGCATGACTCGTGCGGCACCGGCTTCGTGGCGGACCGTTTTGGCCGTCCGTCGCACCGGATCGTGGACATGGCGATCACGGCGCTCGAACGCATGGAGCACCGTGGCGCGGCCGGAGCCGACGCTGCGACTGGAGACGGAGCAGGAATCCTGATGACCCTGCCGGACCGCTTCTTTCGCGAGGTTCTCGCTTCGCGTGGAGTCGTGCTTCCCCCGGCAGGCACCTATGCCGTGGCCAGCCTGTTCCTGTCTCGAGAGCCTGAAATGGCGGTCCGTACCCTTGCGGTCATCGAGACTTCAGCCTATGAGAACGGCATGGAGATCCTGTTCCGCCGAGAGGTACCGGTCAACATCTACGAATGCGGCGCTGGCGCGCGAGGCAGCATGCCGGCCTTCCTCCAGCTCTTTCTCGTACCGCGCAACGACCGGAGCGTCCTTGCGACCGAAACCTCCTGCTACGTGCTTCGGCGCGCCGCCGAGAAGGCGCTGTCTTCCATTCCCGGCTGCGACGCCTATTTCTCGTCTTTGTCCATGCGGACCATCGTATACAAGGGCATGCTCCATGCGAGTCAGCTCCGCCGGTTCTTTCCGGACCTCGTCGACCCGCGGGTCGAGAGTTCCCTTTGCCTACTGCACTCCCGCTTCTCGACCAACACGTTCCCAAGCTGGGAGCGTGCCCAGCCCGCACGCATGATCGCCCACAATGGCGAGATCAACACCCTGCGATGCGTCGAGAACGCCATCCGCTCCCGTGAAGGCGACTTCCGCCTGCAGACCGCCGATGGCGAGGTGGGTGCCGAAGTCCTCGCTCCTTTGCTGCAATCCGTCGGCAGCGACTCCATGAAGTTCGACAATCTTCTCGAACTGCTCACGGTCGCCGGCCGCGACCTTCCCACCGCACTCATGATGATGGTCCCAGGACCGTGGGCCGACGACTCCTTCATGGACGAGACCCAGCGCACCTTCTTCGAGTATGCCGCATGCGTGATGCCCCCATGGGACGGACCCGCCGCCATGTGCTTCTGCGATGGCATCCAGGCGGGCGCGACCCTCGACCGGAATGGGCTTCGCCCCGCACGCTTCTCCGTCACGAAGGACGGGCTGGTCATCCTCGCTTCGGAAGCCGGCGTGACCGACCTTCCCGCCTCCGACATCGTCATGAAGGGCAAGCTCGGTCCCGGTCAGATGATTCTCGTGGATACCTTGACCGGCAAGGTCTGGCTCGACGATGAAATCAAGGCGCGCTGGTGTACCGGCGAATATGGGCGTTGGCTCGAGGAAGGCCGTATGGTTTTGAGCCATGCCGATGCAGACACGATCCGATCGCTTCTGCCTTCGGGGAACGATACCGACCGCGCGACGCCCATGCTGGCCTATGGAGACGATCTCTGCGTGAATCAACGCGCATTCGGATATACCTACGAAGACCTCGCCTATACGATCGCTCCGATGGCCGAGGATGGAAACGACCCCATAGGGGCCATGGGAAGCGACATCCCGCTAGCGGTCCTGTCCGATAAGCCGCAACCGCTGTTCCACTATTTCAAGCAGCAGTTCGCCCAGGTCACCAACCCACCCATCGACTCCCTGCGCGAGGCATGCGTCGTCGGGACCGAGGTGTTTCTCGGTCCCTCCGGCGACATGCTTTCCGATGGCCCCATGAACTGCCGCAAGGTCCTCCTATCGACCCCCGTCCTCGATCCCGTCCAGTTCCAGTCCCTACGGACCGGCGCTGCTGGATTGAAGGCAAGGGTCCTTCGCTCCCGATATCCTGTCAACGAGGGAGGGAAGGGGATAGAGAAGGCCATGAACCTTCTCGTTGCCGAAGCCCTCGATGCAATCGCCCATGGGGTCGAACTGCTCATTCTCAGCGACCGCGGCATCACGCGCCTCCTCGCCGCGATCCCCTCGCTTCTCGCCGTCTCCGGCCTTCACCAGGCACTCGTCGCCCGCGGTTTGCGAAGCCGCGTCGGACTCGTCCTCGACTCCTTCGAACCGCGCGAGGTGCACCACTTCGCCTGCCTCGTCGGCTTCGGCTGCGACGCCGTCCACCCCTATGGCGCCTACTCCACCGTTCTCGGCCTATGCGAGGACGGCTTCGTTCGCCGTGCCCCCGCCTCCGCCATCGCGCATTTCCGCGAAGCCGTCGAGCACGGCATCGTCAAGGTCATGTCCAAGATGGGCATCTCCTCCATCCAGGGATATCAAGGTGCCCAGATCTTCGAGGCGGTCGGCCTATCCACCGAGGTCACGGAGCGTTGGTTCACGGGCACCGTTTCCCGCGTCGGCGGGGTGACCCTCGTCGAAATCGCCGAGGACTGCGCTCGCCTGCACCACCCCGCCTTCGCCGAAGGTCCGGACGTTCCGCTGCCCACCGGGGGGCGCACTCGCTATCGCAAGGATGGGGAGCAGCATCTCTACAACCCACAGGTGATCCATCTGATCCAGCAGGCCGCGCGAACCGGAGACTTGGGGCTATATGGGCAGTATCGCGCCCTGCTCGAGACCGAGACGTGCGCGACCCTTCGGGCGCTGCTCGACTTCACGCCCGGAACGGCGGTGCCCCTCGACGAGGTGGAGCCGGCCGAGGCGATCATGCGACGATTCAAGACCGGTGCCATGTCCTTCGGGTCGATTTCCCGCGAAGCCCACGAGTGCCTCGCCAAGGCCATGAACCGCATCGGTGGGAGAAGCAACAGCGGGGAGGGCGGCGAGGAGCCCGAGCGGCTCGGCACCGATCGCAACAGTGCCATCAAGCAGGTGGCTTCAGGCCGTTTCGGTGTGACGGGCCACTACCTTTCCTCAGCCAAGGAGATCCAGATCAAGATCGCCCAGGGTGCGAAACCCGGCGAAGGAGGTCAGCTTCCGGCCAAGAAGGTCTACCCATGGATCGCCCGCACCCGCCACTCCACGCCGGGTGTCGCGCTGATCTCTCCGCCGCCCCATCACGACATCTACAGCATCGAGGATCTAGCCCAGCTGATCTACGACCTGAAGCAGTCCAACCCGCGCGCCGACATCAACGTCAAGCTCGTTTCCGGAACCGGTGTCGGCACCATCGCCGCGGGCGTCGCCAAGGGCGGAGCCGACGTGATCCTGGTCAGCGGATTCGACGGAGGCACCGGCGCCTCGCCGCGTACATCCATCTACCACGCCGGCCTCCCTTGGGAGATCGGTCTCTCCGAGGCACACCAGACCCTCATGCTCAACGGCCTGCGTGGGCGAGTCCGGCTCGAAGTCGACGGCAAGCTCATGACCGGCAAGGACATCGCCATAGCTGCGCTGCTGGGTGCCGAGGAATTCGGCTTCGCGACGCTCCCGCTGGTCGTCCTCGGCTGCGTGATGATGCGCGTCTGCAACCTCGACACCTGTCCGGTCGGTATCGCGACGCAGAATCCGGAGCTTCGCGCGTTGTTCTCCGGCGACCCCGAGCATGTCGTCACCCTGTTCCGCATGCTGTCCGAGGACCTGCGCCGCGAGATGGCCGCCC
>CAZOHH010000036.1:10715-24840 GCA_964579735.1 uncultured Oscillospiraceae bacterium
AGGAGCAGGCGCGCAACCGCCGGCCAAAGGCCAAGTGGGAGAAGGCCGAGGAGCCGGACGACGATTCTCATGCAACGCTCGAAGATTGATTACCGCGGCGGGGCCGCCCTCGGGTTCCGCACCGTCGAGGAGATGGTCGGTCGCTCCGACCGCCTGATTCAACGAAAGACCACAGGTCGGACCTCGCGGATCGACTTGTCCGGACTGACCGCCTACATGGGACCGCGCCCGCCGCGGGAACGCGTCGCAAAGGGCGGCGGCCGAGAGGAGTGGGCATTGTTCATGGATGCAGTCGGCACCATGGTGGAGAAGGATGGAGTCCACATGAAGTCGCGCATCGTGAACACCCAGCGCACCGTCGGGACGCGCATCGGCTCCTTCGTGAGCGAACGCTACGTAAGGCTTCCCGAGGGGACGTTGTCCTTCGAGTTCGACGGATGCGCAGGCCAATCCTTCGGCGCATTCGTACCCGAGGGGGTGGATCTGTTCCTGTCGGGCGAGGCCAACGATTATGTCGGAAAGGGTCTATCCGGGGGTCGCATCGTCGTGCGGCGTCCTGCCGACGCAGGCTGGGACGACAAGTACAACGTTCTTGCCGGCAATGTGATCCTTTATGGCGCGACGAGCGGCGAACTGTTCGTCGGCGGCCGCGTCGGGGAGCGCTTCTGCGTCCGCAACAGCGGGGCAAGCGCGGTCTGCGAGGGGTTGGGCGACCATGGATGCGAATACATGACGGGTGGCGTCGCAGTGGTCCTCGGTGGAGTGGGCAAGAACTTCGCGGCCGGTATGTCCGGCGGCGTAGCGTACCTCCTGGATGGACGGGAGTCCGAGAACCACATCAACCGGGAGATGGTCTCGCTTCTTCCCATGGATGCCGATGACCTCCGAGTCGTCGAGGATCTGCTGGAAAAGCATGCCGTTCACACGGGGAGCGAGCGCGCTCTGGCTCTTCTGTCGGATTGGCCGGCGTCTGGAGCGAGATTCCTCAAGGTCCTTCCGGATGATTACGCCGATATGCTGAAAGCCATGGAAACGGCCACGAGCGAGGGCTGCATCGGAGATGCCCTGTTCGACAGGGCCTTCGAGATCCGCATGGGCGGAAGGGAGGTCTAGGGACATGGCGAAGCCGACGGGATTCATGGACTATCAGCGGGCCGTGTGGTCCGCTCGTGAACCAGCCGAGAGGCTATGCGACTGGAACGAGCTGCACGGACCCGCGCCGACCGTCTTCCTCAAGGATCAGGCCGCGCGCTGCATGGACTGCGGCGTGCCGTTCTGCCACGGCGGCGTGACCGTCGCCAATGTGTCTTCGGGATGCCCCAAGCGCAACCTCATCCCGGAATGGAATGACCTGCTCTACCGTGGACTGACGCGGATGGCCTGGGAGAGATTGGAGGCGACCTCTCCGTTTCCGGAGTTCACCGGCCGCGTTTGCCCTGCGCCCTGTGAGGCTTCCTGCACATGCGCGCTCAACGGGGAAGCCGTGACCATCCGCGAGATCGAGCTTTATCTTGCCGAGACGGCTTGGAACGAGGGCTGGATCGTGCCGCACCCTCCGAAGGTCCGCACCGGCGCCACGGTCGCCGTGGTCGGCAGCGGCCCTGCCGGCCTCTCCGCGGCCTTCCGACTGAACCGCCAGGGTCACGAGGTGACCGTCTTCGAGCGCAGCGATACCCCGGGCGGGCTTCTCATGTATGGCATTCCGAATATGAAACTCGACAAGAACGTACTCGCACGAAGGATCCGCTACTTGGAGCAGGAGGGCATCCACTTCGTCGTCAACGCCGATGTCGGACGCAACGTCGAAGCCACGGACCTGCTGTACAGCTATGATAGCCTTCTTCTGGCCTGTGGCGCCTCCCACCCGCGCGACCTCAAGGTTCCGGGGCGAGAGCTTGCCGGAGTGGGATTCGCCGTCGACTTCCTGACAGAGGCGACGAAGGCGATGCTCTCCGGGCAGGCTGGAAGACCCCTCGAAGGGAAACGGGTTCTGGTCATCGGTGGGGGAGATACCGGCAACGATTGCGTGGCCACCTCCCTGCGTCAGGGCGCAGCCGATGTGGTACAATACGAACTGCTTCCCTCACCGCCGGAGAAGCGCCCTGCGACGGCTCCCTGGCCTCGTTGGCCAGGGGTCCGGAAGACCGATTACGGACAGGAGGAAGCCATTCTCCTGCAGGGAGCGGACCCTCGTCGGTATTGCATGTCGACTCTCCGTTTCACGGGGGCGGATGGCAGGCTGACAGGAGTGGACGCGGTCGAGGTCGAGTGGCTCCGCGAAGGCGGACGCCTTTCGCCCAGACCCAGACCGGAGACCGAGCGCCACGAGGATTTCGACCTCGCGATTCTCGCCATGGGCTTCACAGGCCCGGAGGAGTACCTCTTCGAGGCGTTGCGCGTCTCGAAGGACGAAGGGTACACGACCACCCACCCCGCGATCTTCCTCTGCGGCGACATGCGCCGTGGGCAGTCGCTGGTGGTCTGGGCGATGGCGGAGGGCGAACAGGCCGCCGCCGAGGCGGACCGATACCTGAGAGGAGCACCGAAGGCCTAGATGTCGGGACTCGACCGGATACGGACCCGGATCGCCGTGACCCTGGGCGTCGCCCTCCTGCGAGGGTTGCGTTTCGTTGGCAGCGGTGCCACCACGCTTCCCGGAAAGGTGGCCCTTCGTATCGACTCGAAACTCCTTCGCTCCCTTTCCGCCGGTGTTCCCGTGCTCGTCGTCACCGGAACCAATGGGAAGACCACCACGACCCGCATGCTCTGTGCGATTCTTCGCGGATTGGGCTGGAACGTCGTCACCAACCGATCCGGTGCGAACCTCAAGACGGGTCTTGCCACGACCCTGCTGGAGAACCGGAAACGCCTCCACGCACCCCACACCGTTGCCGTCCTTGAAATCGACGAAGCCGCATTCCGCCGTGTCGCTGAGGGGCTGGACCCGAAGGTCGTCGTTGTCACCAACCTCTTCCGCGACCAGCTCGACCGATTCGGTGAACTTGCGACGACCCTCCGCTTCCTGTCGGAAGGCCTCGATTCCTGCTCCGCCACGCTCGTGACCGACGCAGACGACTCCCTCTGCGCTTCCCTTGGGCGCGACCGTGAAGCACGCACCTTGTTCTACGGCTTCGAGCCTACCGCGATGCTTCCCCCGGATGCCGTCCGCGGCACAGAAGCGACCCACTGCCTGTTCTGCGGGACGCATTATATCTACATGGGTCGGATGTATGGCCACCTAGGCGATTTCTCCTGTCCCTCCTGTGGCTTCGCCCGACCGGCGTCGGCGATTTCCTGCCGTGGAATCCTGACCGAGGATGGAACCGGAACGCGAGCGGTCTTCGTCCAAGGCGAACAAGCGCTCGAGGTCGCGATCCCCATCCCCGGTCGTTACAACGTCTACAACGCCCTCGCCGCTGCAGCCGCAGCCGTGGTGTTCGGCGAGTCCTTCGCAGGAGTCCTGTCGCACCTGCCTTCCTCCGACACCGGGTTCGGCCGCATGGAGCTGATCCAAGCCGGAGACCGGCGCATCCGCCTGATCCTCGTCAAGAACCCCGCCGGCTTCGACCAGGCCGTGGAGTTCCTCGGCGCGGCGAAGGATGTCGGCGCCGCGCTTTTCGTCCTGAACGACAATCTCGCCGACGGCACCGACGTCTCCTGGATCTGGGACGCGGATCTCGAACGTCTCTCGGAGCGCGACGAGGTCCCACTCCTCGTAGGAGCCTCCGGAAAACGCGCACAGGACATGGCCCTACGACTCGCCTACGCAGGTATCCCCGCCGACCGGATCCGTACCGGTGACAATGCATACGACCTGTTGAAGGAGCTTCTCCACGCCTGCCCTCCCGACACCTGCCTCTATGTCCTGCCTACCTACACCGCGATGCTCGCCCTGCGTGCCCGCCTGTCCGCCGACTACGGACTCGCCGGGTTCTGGGAATAGGGGAGGGGAGCGCGGATGGATGCGGGAATCATGAAGGTTAGGATCGCCCACCTCTACCCCGAACTGCTGAACCTCTACGGCGACCGCGGAAACGTGCTTGCGCTCATGCACCGCCTGAAGCTGCGGGGCATCGACGTCGAGATTCGCCGAATCGGCGTGGGAGAACGATTCGACCCGCAAGCTCATGACCTCGTCTTCCTCGGCGGAGGTCAGGACTATGAGCAGGCCATCCTGATGGATGACTTGCTGGCGCACAAGGCGTCGCCGTTGCGCGAGGCCGTCGCTGCGGACAAGGTGTTCCTTTGCATCTGCGGAGGGTATCAGCTCATGGGCCGATACTACCGCACTGCCGAAGGCCGGCAGCTCGATTTCGTCGGTGCGCTGGATCTATGGACGATTGGCGGCGAGAAGCGGCTCATCGGCAACACGGCTTATCGAAGCGGTCTTCTCGAAAGCGAAGGGCGCGACCCTTGGCTCGTAGGTTTCGAGAACCACTCCGGACGAACCTATCTCGGAACCGGCGTGAAACCCCTCGCGAAGGTCGTGCGCGGCAACGGCAACAACGGCGAAGACGGCACCGAGGGCGCCGTGTTCCGCAACGTGTTCTGCACGTATTCCCATGGCAGCGTTCTTCCCAAGAATCCTGCTCTGGCCGACCTCCTTCTGCAACGGGCTCTCGATGGACGCTACGGAGACATCGGCCCACTTGCGGATCTCGATGACACCTTCGAGCAGAAGGCCAGGGACGCTGCATTCAAGAACCTATCGGTCGAAAGGAACATTCGCCATGAACGATGACAAGACCCGCTCCTTCCCGTTTTCCAAGATGCACGGCGCCGGCAACGACTACGTCTACGTCGATGGAATCGGCGGCATGGTCCCAGAGGACGCCCCGGCACTCTCGATTCGCATTTCCGACCGCCATAAGGGCATCGGGTCCGATGGACTCGTGTATCTGTTGCCCTCGACCGTGGCGGATGTACGGATGCGCATGTGGAATGCCGACGGCTCCGAGGCGGAGATGTGCGGAAACGCGGTGCGCTGCATCGGCAAACTTGCCTATGAGCGCGGATACGCGAAAGGAACCCGAGTCGTCGTGGAGACGATGAGTGGCTTGAAGACACTGGAACTGAACGCCGTGGAAGGCAAAGTCGTCTCGGCCCGCGTCGACATGGGCGTACCGGTCTTCGAGCCCGCGAGAATCCCCGTCCTCTCCGACTCCGATGCCATGGACTACCTTTCTCAGACCGTCGTGGTCGATGACCGCAGGTTCGAGCTTTCCTGCGTCTCCATGGGAAACCCTCATGCCGTGATCTTCGTGGATGACGTGTCGGCTTATCCGATCGGCGAGTGGGGACCGAAACTCGAGAACCACCTCGTATTCCCAAGACGAGCCAATATCGAGTTCGTACAGGTGATTTCACCGGATCATGTGAAGGCGCGGGTATGGGAACGAGGCAGCGGCGAGACGCAGGCATGCGGCACCGGGGCTTGTGCAATCGCCGTCCTCTGCGCTACTCTGGGAAGGACGGGACGGCACGTCGTCGTCGATCTGCCGGGAGGCTCCCTGACGATCGACTGGGATACGGACGGCAAGGTATACTTGACAGGCCCTTCCGAACACGTCTTCGACGGGTCGTTCGAACTCTAGAAAGGGGAAACAGCAAGGATGGATTCCGGCATGGCAACAGGCGAGGCGGTCCTGGTCCTCTCGAACGGCGTGGAATTCCGTGGCCGGTCCTTCGGGGCGATGGGAACCGCGGTTGGCGAAGTCGTCTTCAACACAGGAATCGTCGGCTACCAACGGGTCCTCACGGATCCGTCCTATTGCGGTCAGATCGTCACCATGAGCTACCCTCTGATCGGAAATGTCGGCATCAACCCGCATGAACACGAATCCGAGCGTCCCTGGCCCAAAGCCTATATCGCACGAGAATTCACGGAGCCCAGCCACTACCAGAGCGAATCGGCCCTCGAGCCTTATCTCCGGTCGTACGGCGTCGTCGGGATACAGGGCATCGACACGCGCGCCCTCGTCCGGATCCTGCGCGAAAACGGCACCATGAACGGCGTCGTGTCCTCCGACCCCGGCTTCCGTGCGGCGGAATGGACGGACCGGATCCGCGACTACCGCGCCGTCGACCCCGTCCTCGAGGTGACCTGCAAGGAACGGCACGTTCACCCGCCTGTCGGAGAGAAGCGGTTCAGAGTGGCCCTCCTCGATTACGGCTGCAAGTCCGGCATCGTGCGCGGACTGTGCGAGCGCGGCTGCGAGGTCGTCCAGCTGCCCGCCGGTACGTCCGCGGCCGAGGTCCTCGCCTTGGAGCCCGATGGCATCATGCTTTCCAATGGCCCCGGCGACCCAAAGGACTGCACCTTCCAGATCGACCAGCTGAAGCGCCTGATCGGCGTGCGGCCGATGTTCGGGATCTGCCTCGGCCACCAGCTCATGGCTCTGGCAACCGGCGCCGACACCGCGAAACTCAAGTTCGGCCACAGAGGCGGAAACCACCCCGTCAAGGATCTCGCCCACGATCGCGTCTACGTCACCACCCAGAACCACGGGTATGCCGTCCTGCGCGACACGGTGGACCCGAAGGTCGCCGAAATCAGCCACATCAGCATGAACGACGAATCGGTGGAAGGCCTCCGCTACTTCGGAATTCCCGCCTTCTCCGTGCAGTTCCACCCCGAAGCCGCCCCTGGCCCTCTTGATACCGCTTACCTCTTCGACGAATTCCTCGCGACGATCCCCGCTGTCGCGCGGTAGCCAGAAAGGAGTCCACATGGCCTGGGCGAACCCTTCCTTCCTCGACATTCCGGAAACCTACCTCTTCGCCACCATCGGCAAGAAGATCCAGGAGGAGCGAGAGCGCGTTCCCGGCAAGTACATCATCCGCATGGGTATCGGCGACGTCACGATACCGCTCCCGAAGGTGATTCTCGACGCGATGCACAAGGCCGTCGACGAGATGGGTGTCGTGGAGACCTTCCAGGGCTATCCTCCCGCTGCAGGCTTTGATTTCCTGCGTGACGCCATCGCGAAGCACGACTACCTGGAACGGGGATGCAACGTATCATCCGACGAGATCTTCGTCAGCGACGGAGCGAAAAGCGACGTGGCCAATTTCACGGATCTTTACGGCGAGACCAACGTGATCGCGATCTCGGACCCGGTCTACCCCGTCTACCTCGATAGCGTCCGTATCGCCGGTTTCGGCCCCCTGCAGGTGAAGTTCATGGAGTGCACCGAGGCCAGCGGCTTCCTGCCGGCTCTGCCCAAGGAGCATGTCGATGTCCTCTACCTCTGCTCGCCGAACAACCCCACCGGCACCACCCTTTCCCGCGACGAGCTCGCCCGCTGGGTGGCCTATGCCCGCGAGCATGGCTCCCTGATCCTGTACGACTCCGCCTATGAAGCCTACGTCTCGACGCCCGGCGTTCCCCGCAGCATCTACGAGATTCCCGGAGCCCGCGAGGTCGCGGTCGAGTTCCGCTCCTTCTCAAAGACCGCGGGCTTCACCGGCGTCCGCTGTTCCTATACCGTCGTTCCCAAGGGACTCGCCGCCCGAACCAAGGACGGCCGCCCGGTCGACCTTCACAAGATCTGGATGCGCCGTCAGGCCACCAAGTTCAACGGCGTGCCCTACATCGTGCAACGTGCCGCCGAGGCGGTCTACACCGAGGAAGGCCAGCGTGAGATCAAGGCGCGGATCGCCATCTACATGGACAACGCCCGACGCATCCGCCTCCTGTTCGAGTCGCGCGGCCAGAAGGCCTTCGGCGGCGTCGATGCCCCCTACGTCTGGGTCAAGGTTCCGGCCGGGTTCGACAGCTGGAGCTTCTTCGACCACATGCTGCGCACGTACGGCGTGGCCGGCACGCCGGGTAGCGGCTTCGGACCCTGCGGGGAAGGCTACATCCGGTTCACCGGATTCGGAAACCCTGCGGACGTCGACCGGTTGGAAGGATTGATGAAGACATGAAGAACGGTTTCGCGCGGGTCGCCGCCTGCGTACCCGTCACCCGTCCCTGCCAGTGCGACGCCAACGCAGCTCGGATCGTAGTAGAGGCCCAGGCGGCCGCCGATGCGCTGGCCGATATCGCGGTCTTTCCCGAACTCTGCATCACGGGCTGCACGGCGGCCGACTTCTATCTGCACACCGGACTCCAGGTTCAGGCCGAGAAGGCGCTGGCCGATGTAGCGAAGGCGACGTCCGGTCTTTCAACCCTCCTTGCGCTCGGGCTTCCCGTCGTCCTCGAGGGACGTCTCTTCAATTGCGCCGTCATGATGCAGCGCGGCAGGATCCTCGGCGTCGTCCCCAAAACCTATCTACCGGGCTATGCCGAGTTCTATGAGCCCCGCTGGTTCGAACCCTCGTATCGGGCTCCCTCCGATACCGTGCGGCTGGCCGGTCAGACTTCTCCCTTCGGCACCGACCTGCTTTTCGAGGATGCCTCCAAAGGAATCGTCGTCGGCGTCGAGATCTGCGAGGACCTCTGGGTTCCGATTCCTCCAAGTTCCTACCAGGCCTTGGCAGGTGCGCATCTCGTATTGAATCTGTCCGCCAGCAACGAGCTGGTCGGAAAGGCAGCCTACCGTCGCTCGCTCGTCCTGTCCCGCTCCGCCTCCTGCATTCTAGGATATGCCTACGCCTCCGCCGGTCCCGGTGAATCCACTACGGATGTCGTCTATTCCGGACATGCCATGATCGCCGAAAACGGTGTACTGCTGGCCGAAAGCGCGCTGTTCCGCCCTGAAGGAGGAACCCTGCTGGCCGATTTCGACGTCGCCCGCATCGTACGCGAGCGCATGCGCAACCGCAGTTTCTTCGATGGCGGCTCGACAGGTCGTATCCCATCCGTTCCGGATTACCGACGCATCCCGTTCGAGGCCCATGGAGGTCCCGCACGATCCGCAGATCTGGTGCGCTTCGTGGATCCGTCGCCCTTCGTTCCTTCTTCCGAGCTAGAGGCATTCGCCCGAAGCCGCGAGATCGTAGCCATTCAAGCCGCCGGGCTCGCCCAACGCCTTTCTGCCGCGAAGGCTCGGAAAGCCATCGTCGCCGTTTCCGGCGGCCTCGACTCCGCACTCGCCCTGCTGGTCGCCGCCAAGGCCTGCGACCGCCTCGGCCTTCCGCGCACGGCCGTCGTCGGCATCACCATGCCCGGTCCCGGAACCACCGGCCGCACCCGTGGCAATTCCGAACTCCTCGTTCGCGCCCTCGGGGCGGATTTCCGTACGATTCCCATCGGCGATGCGATCGATGTCCACCTCCGCGACATCGGCCAGCCCGTCGGCCTCCATGACACCACCTACGAGAACGCGCAGGCGCGGGAACGGTGCCAGATCGCCATGGACGTGGCCAACCGTGAGGGCGGTCTCATGGTCGGCACCGGAGATCTGTCAGAGCTCGCTATCGGTTTCACTACCTACGGCGGCGACCATATGTCCATGTACGCAGTCAATACGGGTGTCCCCAAGACTCTCGTGCGCAGTCTCGTGCGGACTCTCGCCGAGGACATGCCCGAGTGCCGCGAAGTCCTCCTCGACATCCTCGCCACGCCGGTCTCCCCCGAGCTACTCCCACCCGACGAGGACGGCGGCATCCTCCAGCGAACCGAGGAGATCGTCGGCCCCTATGAACTCCACGACTTCTTCCTGTACCACTTCGTCCGCTTCGGCGAGACACCCCAACGGGTCCTGTTCCTTGCGGAGAAGGCCTTTTCCGGCCGATATGCCAAGAAGGAACTCAAGCGTGTCCTCGCCGTATTCATCCAGAGATTCTTCCAGAGCCAGTTCAAACGCTCCTGCATCCCGGACGGTCCCAAGGTCGGTTCCGTCGCTCTGTCCCCGCGAGGAGACCTGCGCATGCCGAGTGACGCCTCCCCCGAGGCATTCCTGAAGGACCTGGAGGACGCCACTTGACGAAGGTTCCCGACGACCGCCTCCACGACGCGTGCGGCGTCTTCGCCGCGTATGACCCGACCGGCGCACGCACCGACCTCTCGCGACTTGTCTATCTCGGCCTCTTCGCCCTTCAGCACCGCGGGCAGGAGAGCGCCGGCATCGCCGTCCGTCAGGACGAAGGACTTTTCGTCCACAAGAAGACGGGGCTGGTCGTCGAAGCGTTCGATGAGCAGGTCCTCAACATCCTGAAGGGATCGGCCGCGATCGGCCACGTCCGTTATGCCACCTCGGGCGGCGGAGGCACCGTCAACGCCCAACCCCTTCTCATGAAGACGCTCGGTGGACCCATGGCCCTCGCCCACAATGGCAATCTCGTCGATGCGGAAATCGCCCGGGAAGCGCTCGAAGCCGAGGGGGCCCTATTCCGCACCCTCGTCGATTCCGAGACGCTGCTCTACCTCATCGCCCGTTCCCGTATCCTCGGCGTGGATCTCTCCACGGCCATTCGCGACCTTATGCAGAAGGTCCACGGCGCCTATTCCGTCGTGCTGCTCACCCCCGACGCCGTCGCCGCCTTCCGCGACCCGCTCGGCATCCGTCCGCTGTGCATGGGCCGTCTCGGCGACGTAGTGCTCTTCGCCTCCGAGAGCTGCGCGATCGAAGCCTGCGGCGGGACCTTCGAACGCGACTTGATGCCCGGAGAAATCGTCGTGCTCGACGCGCACGGCATGCACGCCGACTTACCTCCCTCTACGCCGCCTCTTGCGGTCGAAAAGGGCATCGCATCGCCGTCCCAGCCCAATGGCGCCCTGTGCTCCTTCGAATTCGTCTACTTTGCCCGCCCCGATAGCGCCCTCGACGGCGCCAGCGTCGACGAGTCCCGCCACAACGCCGGACTGCGCCTGGCCGAAGAGCATCCCTGCGAGGCCGACCTGGTGATCGGCGCCCCGGATTCGGGCCTCACGGCCGCCCTCGGCTTCGCGGAAAGATCCGGCATTCCCTATGGGAGCGGACTTCTCAAGAACCGCTATGTCGGCCGCACGTTCATCCAGCCTTCCCAGCAGCAGCGCGAGAGCGCGGTCAACTTGAAGTTCAGCGTTCTCCGCCGCGCCGTCGAAGGACTGCGCGTGGTCCTCGTCGACGACTCCATCGTCCGCGGAACGACCATGCAGCGCGTGATACGGAAACTTCGCGAGGCCGGTGCCATCGAGGTGCACATGCGCATCGCCTCGCCTCCGGTGCGCCACCCCTGCTACTACGGCATCGACACACCCGACACCGACGAACTGATCGCAAATCACGCGGACGGAATCGAAGGCGTCCGCCACGCGATCGGTGCGGATTCCCTTGGATATCTCTCCCAGGAGGGGCTTGTCGTCGCCACCGCTGGCCTCCGTACCGGCCTGTGCACCTCCTGTTTCGACGGAAGCTACCCCGCCGGACGCGTAGAACCGCCCTCTGGTGCGCGCGGCGCATGCTGCGGGGCCTTGAACGGATGAGCACGATGGAAGGTTCGACTCCGACCCCTCGTCCCGTGATTCCGCATATCGTCGCGGCTCCGCAGGACTCCTTTCGCCACGAACTCGAGGTGGACGGGCAGAAGGTCTTCGTCGAACAGCGCCGTTCGTCTCCCGTTCCCGGTTACGAGGTCCTCGAGCTTGAAATCCAAGCTTCGTCGCCCGCTCGATTCCGCATCGACCTGCCCGTGCCTGCCGATTGCTGGAACGCCTGCGTGACCCTCGGCGAGGAGTCCGTCCTCGACTGGTTCTCGGACGAGATTCCGGAAGGGCTCGCCACCCTCCTGCCGGGACTTTCCCCCTCCTGCGGCTGCGAGGACTGCCGGCAGGAAGGGAAGACGCGCAATAGTCCACTCTGCCCGGGTCGGACGCAATCCCTGGTCTTCCGTTGGCTTCCCGGAGATATGCTCCGATTGCACCTGATCTTGCCGACACTGTCGAAGGCAGGTTTTCATGTCCCATGACTTCTGGATCCTTTTCGGAATCGGTGTCGCAACCGCGGTCGGTGGCATCCTTCTCTTGAAGCGCGAGCGTCGCATGTTCGCCGAAGCCGTGCAAGTCCCGGCAATCGTTTCCGAATATGAAGAGTACCTCGACCGAAGCAACTCCGACGGAATCCCGCTCATCATGTACACGATGACCGTGGACTATGTGCTTCTCGATGGGACGAAGATCCACGCCAAGGAGCAGAGCAGCGCCAGCTGGAAGAAGCATCCGGTCGGGGCGGATTTGACCATCTCCTATAGTCCGGAGAAGCCCGATTTCTTCACTCTCGCGGGCGATCGGTCCAGGAGCCGGATCATGTCCGGCATGATCGTCGTGGGCAGCACCATGACCGCAGGCGCCGTGTATCTGGCCCTTTCGGGAAGACTTTAGACAGCAGGCTCTGCAAACTCGGAACAGAGAAGAAGGACCGGTCTCCCGGTCCTTCTCTGCATCTGGAGTTCGATTCGTCGAACTCGGTTCAAACGGTGACGGCGCCCGTTTCGACGACGGGTGTCGCCTTCTTCTTCGTCAGCAGCGAAACGATGACGAGGACAAGGAAACTCAAAGGTACCGAGAAGATCGCGGGGTTGGCGATGGTGACCGGCGCGACCGCGGTCGTATGGTAGACCAGATCGAAGGTCTCCGTGGACAGCAGGATCAGACCGAGGGATGCCACGAGACCGGTCGTGATGGAGGCGATGACGCCCTTTGCGGTGGTCCGCTTCCAGAACAGGATCATGATGATGGCGGGTAGATTCGCCGACGCCGCCACGGCGAAGGCCCACCCGACCAGGAACGAGACGTTCATGCTCTTGAAGATGATGCCGAGCACGATGGCGATGGCCCCGACGCCGACCGCCGTCAACTTTCCGTAGAACACCTTCTTCTTGTCCGTGATGCCGTTCTTGGAAAGGCGGTCCATGATGTCGTGGGCGACCGCACCCGATGCCGCGACGATCAGTCCGCTGACGGTGCCGAGAACGGTGGCGAAGGCGATGGCCGAGATGATGGCGAAGATCGAGATGCCGAAGCTCTTCGCGAGCAACGGAGCGGCCATGTTGTCGTTGGTGAGGTCGAGCACCCCGTTGGTCATGGCTCCGAGCCCCATGTAGAGCGTCAAGAGGTAGAAGAGACCGATGGCGCTGATGGCCACGATGGTCGACTTGCGCGCGGCCGCCGGGCTGGCGACGGTGTAGTAGCGGATGAGGATGTGGGGGAGGGCGGCGGTGCCGCAGAACAACGCGAGCATGAGAGAGATGAAGTTCAACTTGTCGGACGTCGTGGCGCCCTTGGCGGTGTCGACTTTGTATTTGAGGCCAGGCGCCATGATGTCGCTGCCCAGCGTCGGCTTCTGGTAGAAGGCCGTGACCTTGTCGGTTCCGTCGACGAGAAGCTGCTTGCCCCAGCGGATCACGACGCCGCTCTTGATGGCGGCGGAAAAGCTGAGGAGGTCCATGGTGTTGAGCGAGACGTCGTCGGTCATGCCGTTGATGGCGCTCATGGTGCCGACCTGGTAGAAGCGGCCGGCCGATTTCGGCGCTCCATTATAGAGCACCGTGCCATCCGCCTTCGTGACGATGGTCTCGGTCTCAGACAGCTTGCCGGTCTCAGGGTCGAGTTTCCAGTAGCTGCTCTCGCCGTCCTTGGCGAGCCGGACGAAGACGAGCTTGCCTTCGGGCAGGACCTTCTCGACGGTGTAGTTGGAATCGGTGACAGTCATCGCGTCGGCCGTGATGTTTTCGGCTTGCAGCGTGATGTACTTGTGCGGCGTGACGTTGCCGCCCTGATTCGGATTGGTCGTGAGCCCGCGGGACAGCACGAGGAACACGAGGACGATCGAGAAGACGATCAGCAGACCTCCCTTGAGGAACTGCACATAGGTGGTGCTCGCCATCCCGGCGGTCGCGACGATGAACACGACGATGACGCCGACCATGATGACGCCGATTTCGTGGGGAAGGCCGAGTAGCGGAGTGACGAGCGTTCCGGCGCCGACCATCTGCGGGATCAGGTAGAACAAGGAAACCAGGAGCGTGCTGATGGCGCCCATGAGGCGGATGCCGCGGGAGTTGAACTTCGCGTCGAGTGCGTCCGTGAAGGTGAACCTGCCGAGGCGCTTCATGGGCTCGGCGACGACGAACAGGGCGACGACCCAGCCGGCGAGGTAGCCGATGGAGTAGAGGAATCCATCATAGCCGAACGTGGCGATCATCCCGCAGATGCCGAGGAAGGAGGCGGCGGAGAGGTAGTCGCCGGCGAAGGCGATGC
>CAZOHH010000037.1:0-7781 GCA_964579735.1 uncultured Oscillospiraceae bacterium
CGACCAGGCAGGGGATGCCGGTCGAGCGCTCGTAGTCGTCGGCCGCACGGAACAGGCGTTCCATGTCGTAGGCCGGCGCATTGGACTGGGAGATGACGGATCGGTTCATCGGTACCCCCTATGGCTCATCCCGATTGTATTATACTCTCGGGCCGGGGGATGCAACGGATTTGTTCCGTTTTGTATTCTCTTGCGCAGGAAGTGGATGGATTTCGAGGGGTCAGTGCCCCCTGTGAACCTCGCGTACATCTCGAATGGCCTTGATGCGGCCGAGAACGCGGTCGAGCTGGTCCTGGCCCATGACTTCGATGGTCATGGAGATGCTGGTGGTGAAGTCCTTGGAGACCTTCATCGCAGCCGCGACGATGGAGACCTTCTCTTCGGCGATGGCGCTGGAGATGTCGGCCAGCAGGTGCCGCCTATCGTTGGCGAGGATGGTGATTTCGACCTTGTAGGAATTTCCAGGCTCTTCACCCGCCCAGGTGACCTCGATCAGGCGAGCCGCATCCTCGATCTCCTTCGGGCCACGCGTGGAATCCGAAGGAGTCAGGAGCGAGCGGATGTTGGCGCAATCCGTGCGGTGGATGGCGACGCCCTTGCCGCGCGTGATGAACCCGACGATGGAGTCGCCGTGGACCGGGCTGCAGCAGCGCGAGAACACCACGAGGCAGTTCTCGATACCCTTGACGACGACGCCGCTGTTTCGGGGAGCCCGCTTCGGGATCCGCTGGGTGACCATGGCGGCCGCTGCGGCCGACAAGGCCTCTTCGGTGGCTTTCGGACCGGCCTGGGCGAGCCCCGGCGGGACGATCTGCGAAGGAACGGGCATCATGCCCGGAACATGCACCACCTGCCCCTGTGGGTTGACGCGGTAGCCGAGGCGCGTGCGCTCCTCCTCGGGCAGGAGACGGATATGCTCTTCACGCAGGCGGGAAATGACCTTGCCCGACGACAGGCCTCCGAAACCGATGGCGGAGTACATGTCCTCGAGGGAGGAGAGCGAATAGCGGCGCAACACCGGTTCGAGGGCATCCGACCGCAGCAGCTGCTGGGCCGTGAAGCCGGCCTTGCGAAGGTCGCGCTCGAAGGCCTCCTTGCCGCGGACGATGTTCTCGTCGCGCATCTCCTTCTTGAACCAGGTGTTGATCTTGCTGCGCGCCGAGGAACTCTTCACGATCTTCAACCAGTCGCGGCTGGGTCCATGAACCTTCTCAGACGTCAGGATCTCGACGATATCGCCGTTCTGCAGTTCATAGGTCAGCGGCACGATGCGTCCGTTGACCTTGGCTCCATACATCCGGTTTCCGATGCCGCTGTGGATGTTGTAAGCGAGGTCGACGGGCACGGCGCCCATCGGCAGCGACACGACGTCGCCGCGCGGAGTGAACACGAAGACCTCGTCGGCTACGAGTCCGTTCCGAAGCGACTCCATGAATTCGCCGGCGTCGCGCATCTCCTTCTGCCACTCGAGCAGTTGCCGCAACCACGCCAGCTTCTCGTCGAAGCCCTCGCCGTCCTTTGCGGACCGGGACTTGCCGGAGGCGGAAGCTCCGCCTCCCGCGCCCTCCTTGTACTTCCAATGCGCCGCGATGCCGTACTCCGCGGTCCGGTGCATGTCCTTCGTGCGGATCTGCACCTCGAAGGGGATGCCCTTCGGCCCGAAGACGGTCGTGTGCAGGGACTGGTACTGGTTGGGTTTCGGCATGGCGATGTAGTCCTTGAATCGGCCGGGCATCGGACGATAGAGGTCGTGCACCGCGCCGAGGACGGCATAGCAGTCCGCCACCGTGTCGACGACGACGCGCGTCGCGAACAAGTCATAGATCTGGTCGAGGGACTTGGTCTGCGCCTGCATCTTCCGATAGATGCTGTAGAAGTGCTTCGGCCGGCCGTCGATGTCACCGTGGATTCCCATGGACTCGATGCGCTCGCGGATCTCCGCGATGACCTGGGCGAGCATCTGCTCTCGTTCAGCCCGCTTCTGGGATATCGCGCCGACCAGCTCGTAATAGGCCTCGCGGTCGATGTAGCGCAGGCACAGGTCCTCGAGTTCCCACTTCATGCGGTAGATTCCGAGGCGGTGTGCCAGTGGCGCATAGATGTCCAGCGTCTCGCGCGCCTTCTCCTTCTGCTTCTCTTCGGTCATATGCTGGATGGTGCGCATGTTGTGCAGGCGGTCCGCCAGCTTGATCAGCACGACGCGGATGTCGCGGGCCATGGCGAGGAACATCTTGCGGAAATTCTCGGCCTGTACCTCCTCCTTCGAGGAGTAGGAGATCTTCTCGAGCTTGGTCACCCCGTCGACGAGAAGCGCGATGGACTCTCCGAAAAGCGCGCGGATATCCTCGAGGGTGCGGCCCGTGTCCTCCACGGTATCATGGAGCAGCGCGGCGCAGAGCGTGTCGGCATCGACCTCGTAGTCCGTGAGGATCAGTGCGGTCTCGACCGGATGGAAGATATAACGTTCTCCGTTCGCCCGGGTCTGACCCTCGTGGGCGGCGCTGGCGAACTCGAAGGCCTTGTAGAGGGACTCGGCGCAGGGCTCGCGGAGATACGCCTCCGCCCGGGAGACGACGACGCCCATGAGTTCCTGAAGGTCAGGCATCCGTTTCCAGGGCCCCTTCCTGCTTGAGCCGCCGGTATGTCGGCGACCCTTCGAGACTCACCTTTTCCTTCGTCGGGAGAAGGCGCACCCGGCGCCGTCCCGCATCGAGCGGTTCGAAGGCGACCAGCGTGGATTCCTCCAGTATAGCGAAAACGGTCTCGAGTTCAAATCCGGTCGGCGCAGGGCCGCCATCCAGGTGTCCGATGCCTTGGGCCATCCTCGACGCATCATAGATCAACCCATCCCCGCTCCCCTGCTCCTTCAGGTACCGGTAGGCGGCGCCGAAGAGGGCGGGGCGCACCTTCCATGGCGGGCTGGGGCGAAGTTCGCGCAGGTTCAGCTGCACCCGTTTCGTGCCGTTCCACTCGTTGACCTCGAGGAGATAGAGCAGGTCGACCCGGTCTCCGTCCGCGAATGCGTCGGGACGGCTGGTCGAGCCGAAGGCGATGCCGTCCGGCAACGGTCCGCCTCCTTCCCTCGCGAAGGAGAATCGGCGGTGTCGTCCCTCCGACAGGGGTTTCTGCGATAGGATGCGCGTGTTGCGGGTGATGAAGAGCGGCTTGGGGTTTCCCTCGCCGAAGGGTGCGAGGCGGAGCAGG
The DNA here is from genome assembly GCA_964579735.1 of uncultured Oscillospiraceae bacterium. Lineage (GTDB taxonomy): Bacteria > Bacillota > Clostridia > Saccharofermentanales > UBA5734 > CAILLO01. Next base: position 3,205 of record CAZOHH010000037.1, read on the forward strand.
GCGAGTGCATTGTCGAGGGTGAGGGCTCCGGCGGGGAGCAGTGCGTCGGCGTCGACGGAAGGATCGGAGTCGCCCGCGGTTGCAGGCAACGTCATCGCGTAGGCTTCGAGCGCGTCGCGGAAGGCGTCGATCCGGTCCATCTCGACCACGACCCCGGCGGCCTTGCGGTGTCCACCGAAGCGCACCGTTTCGGCTGTCGATGCCATGAGGGCCGCCAACAGGTCGAAGTCCCCGTACGACCGTCCCGAACCGCGATACTGACCGCTTTCCTCGGCGAAGACGATGGCGGGGCGGGAGAAAGCTTCGGTCAGGCGCGCGGCGACGATGCCGACCACGCCGGAGTGCCAGCCGGGGGCTGCTGCCACGAGGGGCGCCGACGCAGGCGGCATGGGGCGCGGCTGGGTCGCACCGGAACCGAGACCTGCCGCTTCAGCCTCGCGAGCCGCCAGATACGAGCGCACCTGGGCAGCGGCTTCCTCGAAGATTCCGGCCTCGACTGCCTGACGCCGGGCATTCTCCTGCTCCAGATCGACGGCGAGGCGGGTCGCGACCGCAGGCTCCGTGGAAAGCAGCAATTCGACGGCACGGGACGCGTCGCCCATGCGGCCGGCGGCGTTGATGCGTGGAGCGAGGCGGAAGGAGATGGCGAACTCGTCCAGCGAGCCAGCCAAAGTCTTCGAAGTCTCCAGAAGGGCGGCGATGCCGGGGCGTGGCCCTCTGCGCATGCGCTCGAGGCCTATGGCGGCCCAGATGCGGTTCTCGTCGGTCAGCGGGACGATATCGGCGATGGTACCCAGAGCTGCGAGGTCGATTCCACCTTCCCAGCGGTCGCCCAGACCCAGGCGCATGCAAAGAGCCTGGGTCAGCCTCAGGGCGACGCCAGCACCGGACAGGCCGGCAAAGGGATACGTCGCATCGGGCCGCTTCGGGTCGATGACGGCATCCGCGACAGGCAGGATCTCCTTGCAGACGTGGTGGTCCGTGACGACCACGGACACGCCGCTCGCCTTCAGCGCCGCGATCTCGTCCAGCGCAGAAACACCGCAGTCCACGGTGATGACCAATCGGGCGCCCGATGCGCGGACGACCTCGGCGCTTCGCTCGGACAAGCCGTAGCCCTCTCCGAGCCGGTCGGGGATGAAGTAGAGGCAATCCGCGCCGATGCCGCGCAGGAATTCCGTCAGCAGCGCCGTCGCGGTGACTCCGTCGGCGTCATAGTCCCCGTGTACCAGGATCCGCTCCCCTGCGCGCAGGGTGTTGACGATGCAATCCACGGCGGCCTCCATCCCGTCGAGTTGGAAAGAATCCGGTACATGGGCGAGACTCGGGTTCAGGAAGGCCGTTCGCTCCTCCCCCCCCTCGGGTCGGCGCAGGGAAAGGAGATGCTCCAGCAGGTCCACGCCTGCGGCCAGCGGCTTCGCCTCCTCGCAGAGGTGTCCCGCCACGGTCCAGCGCCTTCCCGTAGGTTCCTTCATCGCGCGAACTCCTCCCGTAATGTACAAGAGCCCGGACCCTTCGACAGGTCCGGGCTCCTTTGTTCAAACCATTGGAGCGGGGTCAGCCCTCCAGCACCCTCTTGACGACGGTGTTGACGAGTCTCCCATCGGCCTTGCCCTTCACTCGGGGCATGATCAGCGGCATCACCTTGCCCATGTCGCGGGCGGAGGTGGCTCCGGAAGCGACGACCGCCTCGCGGACGATCTGCTCGATCTCAGCCTCGGTCAAGGGCTTGGGCAGGTATCCTTCGAGGACGACCATTTCAGCGCGGATACGCGACAATACGTCTTCGCGGCCGCTCTGGGCCAATTCGGCCAAGGTCTCGGTGCGCTTGCGGTATTCCTTGGAGAGTACCTCGAGCACGCCATCTTCATCGAGCGTCTTCAGGGAGTCCTTTTCGACTTGGAGGACGCCGGCGCGACAGATCTGGAGGACTTCCTTGCGGATGACGTCCTTCTCCCGCATCGCGGTCTTCATGTCCTCGAGCAGCCGTTCCTTGATGCCCATCGTGCGCTCTCTACCTCGTGTCGGGTGCTACTTCTTCCTCTTGCGAGCGGCTTCGGACTTCTTCTTGCGACGGACGCTCGGCTTCTCGTAATGCTCGCGCTTGCGCACTTCCGCCAGGACGCCGGACTTGGCGCACTGACGCTTGAAACGCCGTAGGGCGCTGTCAAGGGTTTCGTTTTCTTTGACTCTGATTTCGGACATCTGTTTTCACCCCCCTTGACCCCGTACTGCGTCTCGACCGGCAGACGAAGTAAACGCCGGGAAAGACTCGAAGAGGATTATATCGTCTTTGAAGCGGGGAATCAACTAGGTCGCCGTAGCCTATTGATCGCCTCTTGACATGTTACGCCTACGGATGTAGGCTCAAATCATCGGGTCGACAACTGTAGGCGATGTCCCACCTATACCCGATTCGGAGGCACCCACCATGGAAGACCGTCGCATCACGGACGCCGAGTGGCACATCATGCGGATTCTCTGGAGCCGCCCATCGGCCTCGCTCGCCGATCTCATGGAAGGGACGTCCGAGGAGAGGGGTTGGCAGCGCACCACGGTCCAGACCCTGTTGAAACGCCTCGCCGACAAGGGGTTCGTGACCGTCGAAGCCCTCCCCGGTGCCTATCGCTACTCCGCCGCGGTCGCAGAAGCGGACTGCGTGCGCACAGAAACAAAGACGTTCCTCCAGAAGGTATACGACGGTTCCGCCGGCATGCTTGTCGCAGGCTTCCTCCGGGATAACGACCTCACCGCCGCCGAAATCGATGCGCTTCGAAAGATCCTCGATGGGAAGGAGGAGGAGCGCCATGCCGACGGCCGCTGAACTCCTGAGCTATACCCTGACCTGCTCCCTTGCCGCCCTTGCGGTCCTCCTGTTCAAGACGGCGTTCCGCCACCGTCTCGATGCCCGCATCCACGTGCTTCTCTGGGGACTCCTCCTGCTTCGTCTCGTGGTGCCTGTCTTCCCCACCTCCCCAGTCAGCGTGTACAACCTGGTCGCTCCGGTCCAGGAGAGTCTCCTTGGGTTCGGCGAACAAGTCCTTTCGAACCAGATAGTCCTCCCCGTCGCGCAGCCTTCCGTCCTGCCGGTCTCCCCGGCCCCGACCGTCGGAACGCTCTCTCCGCTGACCCTGGGCACCCTCGCCGTCTGGGTCTGGGCCGTCGGAGCTGCCTCCGTACTTCTCTGGTTCGTCCTCGTATACGTGCGGACCCGCTCCCGGCTGCGCCACGCACCGGATCTCGTCGACGACCGCCTCCTGGCGGTGCTGGAGGAATCCCGACAGCGGGTCGGGATCCGTCGAATCTCCATCCGCGTCGTGGAGCTCGCTTCGGCCCGCGCTCCCTATATCTCCGGAGTCTTCCGTCCGGTCCTCGTCCTGCCGTCCGGTGCCGCCTGTCTGCCCGAGGAGACCTTGAGGCAGATCCTGGTCCACGAACTCGTCCATCGGAAGCGCGGCGACGTCTGGACCGGCTGGCTCACCCTCGCCTTCACGGCGCTGCACTGGTTCAACCCCTTCCTCTGGTACGTCTTCCGCGTCGTGCGGCAGGACATCGAGATCGCCTGCGACGAACGCGTGATTCGGATTCTCGGAGAAGAGCGCCGGGTCGACTACGGCCGCACGATCCTTTCCTTCGCGGCACCGCACGTCGGTTGGGTCCCCGGCTCGACCGCCCTGGCTTCCGGCTCGGACGACCTGTCCCGCCGCATCGGCTTCCTTGCGTTCTTCCGCAAGCCGAAGGGTATCCTGGCCGCCATCGCCGTCGTCCTGACCCTCGCATTGGGCGTTCTTCTACTCACGGACGCTCTGCCCGTCGGCGTGCTTCTCGCGAAATCGCATTTCTCGCAGCGGGACATCGTGTCGTTGCTGAAGCAGGGCGGGATTCCCCTCTCCGAGCCCATGAAGCTTCCGGTGGGCGCCAAGGAGAAGACATACGCCGGCGTCGCAGGCGTCTACTTCACGCTCCCTATACCGGATGTCGGGAACTCGCTCGTCACGCTCTTCGTCTGCGACTCTTCCTCCCAACGGGAGCAGGTCTCCCAGGAGTTGAGAGATTTCGAAGCCACCGCAATCTTCGCCTATCGTGCGATGACGTACCAGGGCAAGAACGTCCTGTTGCATGTCAGCATCGAGAACGACCCGGATATCTGGTTCGAACGCATCGCGAAAGCCATGAATCCTGCTGGCATCACGTCTCCTCGGTATCCGGCCGCGACCGACCCGACGAGCGAGTCCTTCACACTGTGGGATGTCGCAAATCTGTTCTCGCAGGGTGGGCTTCCGATCTCCCGGCTCGCGGACCCCAGCAACGCCCAAGTGCTCCTGGGCATCACGAGCGTGATGTTCGAGGTACCGAAGATCTCCCATTCCCGGATCCAGCTCTTCGTCTGCGAGTCTCCTGCGCAACGGGCGGAGGTCTCCCAAACCTGGAGGGAATTGGAAAGGTTCGCGTCCTATGCCGTCCCGAGCGTCACCTTCGAGGGGAAGAATGTCTTCGTGGTCGCATTCGACATGGACGCCTCGACGGACTGGTTCGACAAGGTCGACCCCGTGCTGGTACCCGCCGGCATCGCGAGG
>CAZOHH010000037.1:7881-23220 GCA_964579735.1 uncultured Oscillospiraceae bacterium
GGCATCGCGAGGACCTACCCGAAGACCTGAAGCTCTGTGCTATAATCCCGCCATGAGACTCGACAAGGCCCTTTCCGATTCCGGCTACGGCACGAGGAGCGAGATGCGCGGCCTCGTGCGTTCAGGGCGCGTCCGCGTGGACGGCGTCGTCGTGCGCGACCCCGGCGCGATCCTGCCCGAGGGCGCGGAACGGCGCATCGTCGTCGACGGCGTCGCGGCTCGCTTCCACAAGCACATCCACCTCATGCTGCACAAGCCTGCGGGCACGATCACGGCCATGGACGACCCGAAGCACCCCACCGTGGCCGACCTGATCCCGTCGAATCTCGCCACGCGCGGTCTCGCGCCGGTTGGGCGCCTCGACGTCGACACCACGGGTCTTCTCGTCCTCACCAACGACGGCACGCTGGGTCACCGCCTCGCCAACCCGAAGTGGCACGTCGACAAGGTCTACCACGTCTGGACCGAAGGCGGAGAGCCCTTCGCGGAGCCGGACATCGAGCATTTCACAGACGGCATCGTCCTCGAGGACGGCACGCGCTGCCTGCCCGCCGACCTCGTCGTCGTCGGACCCTCCGAAGCCCTCCTCACGCTACGCGAGGGCAAGTTCCACCAGGTCAAGCTCATGATGCTCGCGACGGGGCGGACCGTCGTGCGGCTGCATCGCGAATCCATGGGTCCGCTCGTCCTCGACGCCACGCTCGAGCCCGGCGCCTGCCGCGAGCTGACCGAAGAAGAGGCGGCCCTGCTTTACAAGGCCGCCTCGCTCGCGGTTCCGGACTAGGTATTCCGTCTAGGCCGCCGGTGTCGCCGTCGCGGCCGCGGTCGGCGCGAAGGTCGGGTACGGCGTCACAAGGAGCTTCAGGGAATCCGTGTTCTGGAGGAATTTCGTAAGGAAGGTTTCAGAGAGTTCGATATGCTTGGCGCGCGAACTGATGGTCAGGATCACCCTGAATCCATCGATTCCCAAGGCCTGATAGGTCCCGAGAGCCGTGACGTCGAGTCCGTAGATATGTTCGATGCCGTCTCCTGAGTTCTCCACCGATACCTTGGCCTTCATGGGGACGACCTTGGCGAGCACGTCGGCCGACACCGTCGCCGAGAGTCCGGCATAGAAATCGTCCAGCGACAGATAAGCTCCCTGGTCCCCATAGCGGACGAACTGGTTCCCGTCGAGGGCGACTACATCGAGCGTGCCGGCCGCGATGAGGACGAAGGCTTTCTGGAATCCGACCGTATCGGTCTCTCCATCGCCCGCCGTGGAAATATAGGCGCCGTCGGTCTGGGCCTTCTTCACTTCCGGCATCTGCGCGGAGATGAAGCTCTGGAACTGGGTATCTTCGGAAATCATCAGGTCTCCGATGGTCGTGAAAGAGAAGTCCGGCGGCGTGTTCGTGATGACCGTGTAGAGGATCGAGACCACCGCGACCGAGATGCCCAGGATGAAGAGCGTCTTGGTGCGCTCGTACTCCCAGAAATGCTTCCACTTGCGGACGGTCATGCCGAGGACGACCCGGTCGTCGCGAGGGTCCGGCGGTTCCTTTTCCACGATGCGACCGGTCAGGAAGTCGTAGGCCTCCGAGACCTTGTCCATCTCCGTCCGGTCTTTGCCGGCCTTCAGCCGCTTCACCATGATGGCGTAGCGGTGTTCGATTTCGTTTGCGGTCGCGTCTGTTGAAAGTCCCAGGATCTCCAGTGCGTCGTTGCGGTCCATGGTCATCGTCCTTCTTTCGTGGGGAGGCCTCTACAGGTCCAGGGCTACCTTGCCGGCTTCGGCGGCGCGGTTCGGGCGCATCGTCGGGAACAGGAGCACGTCGCGGATGGAATACGAGTCGGTCAACAACATCACCAGCCGGTCGATGCCGATTCCGAGTCCGCCCGTCGGGGGCAGCCCGTATTCCAGCGCGGCCAGGAAGTCCTCGTCCATGGCGTTGGCTTCTTCGTCGCCAGCATCCCTCTTCTTGACCTGTGCGACGAATCGCTCGCGCTGGTCGAAGGGGTCGTTGAGCTCGGAATAGGCGTTGCCGTATTCGCGTCCGCAGATGAAGATCTCGAAGCGCTCGGTGAGATCCGGACGCCCGGGTTTCTTTTTCGTCAACGGCGAGATGTCGGTCGGGTAATCGTAGATGAAGGTGGGTTGGATCAATTTCGCCTCCACGAAGTGTTCGAAGAAGTGGTTCATGGTTTCCCCGCGGGAGGCGGTTTTCGGGATCTCCACGCCGTGCTTCGCTGCGAGCGACCGGGCCTGTTCGTCATCGACGACGAGATCGAAGTCGACGCCGGAATGCTCGAGCACCGCTTCGCGCATGGTGAGCCGCGCGAACGGCGGCGTCAGATCGAGCGCCACGCCCTGGTACACGATATGGGTCGTGCCGAGCACGGTCTGGGCGCAGGTCGACATGATCCCCTCGGCCAGCTCCATCATGCCCTTGTAGTCGGTATAGGCCTGGTAGACCTCCATCATGCTGAACTCGGGGTTGTGGCGCACGGAGATGCCCTCGTTGCGGAACATCCGCCCGAGCTCGTAGACACGTTCGAAGCCGCCGACGATCAGACGCTTGAGAAACAGCTCCGGGGCGATACGAAGAAACAGCTCGAGATCCAGCGCGTTGTGATGCGTCGTGAACGGCTTCGCGGTGGCACCGCCCGCGATGACGTTCAGCATCGGGGTGTCGACCTCGATGAAGCCGCGGGTGTCGAGATACTCGCGCACGGTCTTGATGATCGCGCTGCGGCGGTAGAAGGTCTCCTTCACTTCCGGGTTGACGATCAGGTCGAGATATCTCTGGCGGTAGCGGGTGTCCATGTCCTTCAATCCGTGGAATTTGTCCGGCAGGGGACGCATGCATTTCGCAAGGAGAGTGTAGCGGGCGACCCGCACGGAGATCTCGCCGCGGTTGGTGCGGAAGGCCGTGCCGAATACGCCCACGAGATCGCCGAGGTCCAGGCGCTGCCACTCTCCATAGGCGTCCTCGCCGAGTTCGTCGATCTTGACGAAGAGCTGGATGCGCCCGGTGCGGTCCTGAAGGTCGCAGAAACTGGCTTTGCCCATTCCGCGCTTGCTCATGATCCGTCCGGCCAGGCAAACCGGCTTCCCTTCCATCGTCTCGAAGTCGCCCGTGATGTCGGTCGCATGCTGCGTCACCGGGAAGGCGACCGTCTCGAACGGGTCGTTTCCGGCTGCGCGCAGGGCCTCGAGCTTGCCGGCGCGGATGCGCATCTGCTCGTTCTGCTCGGCCTCGATCTCCGCTTCGGTTCCGGCGCCCTCGAGGGACAACCCTGCCGTCCTGTCTTCCGTCATGTCCGTTACATCCTCCCTGAGGGGTCTCGTCGTTGTCCTTGCAGAAAAGGCACCGTCGACGGACGGTGCCTCCTGGACGGGGGTGTCCGTCTCCTTGCCGGAGGGATTCCTACTCCGCGCCGCGTTCCGGCCGTGAAATCTTGATGACCTTGTACTTGATCATGCCGCTCGGCGAATGGACCTCGACGACCTGCCCCTTTTTCTTTCCGAGAATCGCGGAGCCGACGGGGGAGTCACTGGAGATCTTGTTGGAGAAGATGTCCTCCTCCTTGGCCGACACGAGCATGTACTCGGCTTCCTCGCCGGAGGATTCCTCGCGGATCTTGATCATCGCGCCGATGGTGACCTTCTGGACGCTGATGTCCTCGTCGTCGATCACCTTGGCATGCTTGAGGATCGCCTCGATTTCGGCTACGCGGGCCTCGTTCTCGGCCTGGGCGTTCTTGGCATCGTCGTATTCGGAGTTTTCGGAGATATCGCCGAAGGAGAGCGCCTGCTTGATGCGTTCGGCGATCTCGGTGCGCCCTTCGCCCTTGCGGCGGTCCAGCTCGTCCTCGAGCTTGCGGATGCCGATCCAGGTCATCTCGTAAATCTTATGGTCCATGTCCTTGGGACTCCTTTCGATGGTGCGTCGGTTGATTCCAGAATGGCATTATACCACGGTGTCGCCCGATTCGGACGTCCCCCCGGGGTCATGAGCGTCGTTCGCTGTCCTTCAGTATGACGTCGTGCGCGCCGCCTTCGACGATGCTCGTCGACGAGACGACGACCAGCCGTGCGCGTTCGCGGAGTTCGGCGAGGTCGCTCGCGCCGCAGCTGCATAGGGTCGCGCGGACTTTGGCCATCGTGGCGTCGAGGTTGTCCTTGAGCTTGCCGGCGTAGGGGACGTAGGAATCCACGCCTTCCTCGAAGGCCATCCGGCCGGTCGCCCCGCCGTCGTCGTAGCGTTGCCAGTTTCGAGCTCGATTGGAACCCTCTCCCCAGTATTCCTTCACGTAGGAGCCATTCACGAGGAGCTTGCGCGTCGGACTCTCGTCGAACCGTGCGAAATAGCGGCCGAGCATCAGGAAATCGGCACCCATGGCCAGCGCAAGGGTCATATGGTAGTCGAGGACGATGCCGCCGTCGGAGCAGATGGGAATATATACGCCGGTCTCGCGGAAATAGGCGTCGCGCGCGGCTGCCACTTCCAGGACCGACGAGGCCTGCCCTCGACCGATGCCCTTTTGTTCGCGGGTGATGCAGATGGAGCCGCCGCCGATGCCGACCTTGACGAAGTCGGCGCCCGCAGCCACGAGATACCGGAAGCCCTCGGCGTCGACGACGTTTCCTGCGCCGACCCTGACGGAATCGCCGTAGCGGCCCTTGATCCATTCCAGGGTTTCCTGCTGCCACTCGCTGAAGCCATCCGAGGAATCGATGCAAAGGACGTCCGCTCCTGCGTCGACCAGAGCGGGCACGCGCTCCGTGAAGTCGCGGGTATTGATTCCGGCGCCCGTGATCAGCCGTTTGTCCGCGTCGAGGAGCTCCTCGGGGTTCTCCTTGTGTTCATCGTAGTCCTTGCGGAAGACCATGCCGACGAGCCGTTGGTCCTTGTCGATGATGGGAAGCTGGTTGAGCTTGCGGTCCCAGATCAGGTCGTTCGCTTCGGAGAGTCCGATGCCCTCATAGGCGAAGACGAGGTGGTCGAAGGGGGTCATGATCGTACGGATCTTGGTGTCCATGGGCGTACGACTGGCGCGGTAGTCGCGGCTCGTGACGATTCCGCGCAGACGGCCGTTGGGCGTGCCGTCGTCGGTGATGGCGATGGTGGAGTGGCCCGTGCGCTGTTTCAGCGCGACGACATCGGCAAGGGTGTGCTCGGGGGTGAGGTTCGAGTCGCTGGTGACGAAGCCGGCCTTGTAGTTCTTCACGCGGCGGACCATCTCGACCTGTCGCTCGATGGTCTGGGAAGCGAACACGAAGGAGATGCCGCCGGAGCGGGCGAGTGCGATGCCCATCCCATCGTCCGATACGGACTGCATGATCGCGGAGGCGACCGGCAGGTTGATGGTGAGAGGGCATGGCTCTTGTCCTTTTCGGTACTTGACCACGGCGGCGCGGAGGTCGACATGATCGGGAGAGCTGTTCTTCGTGGTCAGATTCGGCAATAGAAGGTATTCGCTGAACGTGCGGGAGGTGCCGTCGAGGATCGTCGCCATGGCTAATCCACCTGCCTTCTCCGGTCCGAGCCGGGACTGCGCGTGCGTTCGGATGCCGCGCGGACGAAGTCGAGGAAGAGCGGATGCGGTCGGAAGGGCCGGGAACGGAATTCGGGATGGAAGATCGTGCCGATGAACCAGGGGTGCCGTTCAAGCTCCACGGCATCGACGAGGCCGTCGAATCCGGACGGACCCGAGAGGACCAATCCATGGGTGGCGAGGGCATCGCGAGGCGCTTCGGCGAGCTCCCATCGGTGGTGGTGCCTTTCGCTGACCTCGGTCCGGCCATATGCCGTGTAGAGGCGCGTGCCTTCGGTGACGAGCGTGGTCCAGGCTCCGCGACGCATGGGCTTCTCGCCCTCGGGCCGACTCGGGGCGTCGGGCAGCGTGAAGATCGGCGTGCAGTGGGCTTCGGACTCGGTCGAGTGGGCGTCGGGGATGCCGGCAAGATTTCGAGCGACCTCCACGACGGCCATCTGCATGCCCAATCCGATGCCGAAGAAGGGTACGAGGTTCTCGCGGGCATACCGGGAGGCTGCGATCATGCCTTCCATGCCGCGAGGGCCGAAGCCGCCGGGGACGAGGATGCCGTCGATGTCGTCGAGCATGCTGGAGCATGGCAGGCGCTCCAGATCCTCGGCCGCGATACGGACCAGGTCCACCTTGAGCCCGAGACGCGTCGCCGCATGTTCCAACGCTTCGTCCACGCTCAAATAGGCGTCATAAAGGTTCGTGTACTTTCCGACCAGTCCGATCCGCACGGTGCGGACGGCTCCGCGTCGCCGCTCGGCGAGGGACTGCCAGGCTTCGAGGTCCGGCTCGACGATCTGGGCGATGCCGAGTCGGGCGCAGATCGCGCGTCCCAGTCCCTCCTCCTCGAGGGCGAGTGGAACGTCGTACAGGGAGTCCTGGTCGAGGTTCTGGATGACGCTTTCCGGTTCGACGTTGCAATAGAGTGCGATCTTGGATTTGACGGCGACATCGAAGGGGGCTTCGGTCCGGCAGACGAGGATGTCGGGCTGGATGCCGAGGGAAAGGAGGGTATGGACGCTGTGCTGGGTCGGCTTGGTCTTGATCTCGCCGGCCATGCGCAGGTACGGGATCAGGGTCACGTGCACGAACGCGACGTTTTCGCGTCCGAGTTCGAAGCTCATCTGGCGGATGGACTCGAGATACGGGAGGCTCTCCATGTCGCCGACCGTGCCGCCCACCTCCGTGATCACGATGTCGAATTCATCGGTACCCACGGACCGGAAGACGAACTCGCGGATCTCGTTCACGACGTGCGGCACGACCTGGACCGTCGTGCCCATGAATCCGCCGTGACGCTCCTTGCGGATCAGCGACCAATAGATTCGGCCGGCGGAGATGCTGTTGCGGTGGTCGAGGTCGGCGTCCGTGAACCGCTCGTAATGCCCAATGTCGATATCGGTCTCTGCGCCGTCTTCGGTCACGAAGATCTCCCCATGGGAGACGGGACTCATGAGCCCGGAGTCGACATTGATGTAGGGATCGAGCTTCTGGTTCAGGACACGGAGGCCGCGGGCCTTGAGCAAGGCTCCGATCGAAGCCGCGGTGACGCCTTTTCCGACTCCGGATACGACACCGCCGGTGACGAAGATGAACTTCGGTGACATGCAGACCTCCCTCGGACGCTCTGGCTTTCAGAGTATTCTACGGTTATCGTCGACCGAATGCAATCCGGATAAGGGCTGCGCCTAGAAGAATCCGAGCAATCTGAACACCAGCGCGATGAGCAGAAGCCCCACGAGCAGAAATCCCCAGAACATCGGGGAAACGGGGGTCCTGTCGGGTGGCTCGGATCCATCGGACTCCTCGCATTCGGCCGTGTCCTCCTCGAGATTCGCCTCGTCGAAGGAACCCCCTTCCGGCAACTCGTCCTCGTGCGCCACATGGAGGTCGCTTTCCCGTACTTCGACGGGTTCGACCTCTTGGGCCTCCGTTTCCTCAGGCTCCACTTCGGCAAGCTCCACGGCATGCGTCTCCAGAAGCCGGCCCGCCGCTTCGTCGGTCACTGGATCGGCCTCCAACAGGCTCTTCGCAAGCTCCAGGTCCTTCTCCGCGACGTCGATCTCGATGCCGAAGCGGTTGGATCCCATCACGATGCCCATGTAGGATCCCATACCCTTGTTCCGGCATCGGGAGGCGATTCCGGCGGAGCCGAGGAGGGACGTGATCACGCCCGCTTCCATTTCGTCGGCGGCCGTGGTCAGAAGCACGGGCTTCTGCAGTTCCTCGGGCCGGCCGAGGGCCCATTCGACCAGATTCTCGTCCTTGGCCATCTATCCCTCCGCGGAGCGGTGCGCTCCCCTAGCGTGACGAAACGTCACGTCGAGCCTGGAATTCATGGGTTCCCGGCTGTTCATCTCTACTGAATAACCCAGGTGGACCTCTCCACCGTGGTCGGACAACCCTGCCTGAACGGCGCTCGTGAAGACACCGACGTCCACGGTCCCGAAGGGGAGTTCCATGCGCGTCACGTGTCGTCGACCCTCGATGAAGGTCAGTTTCATGCGGGTCGCTCCCGTGCGGATGAGCGAAACCGTGCCCGGGTCGTCGACGCGGATGATGGTGGTCGTTCCCTCGAGTCCGGTTGCTTCGCTCTCCTTGTATCGGAGGAACCAGGCTCCCTCCCTGCGGAACAGTGCACCTTCGGTCACGAGCTCCATCGCCTCGGGTGCGCCAGCTCCCTCCCATTGGGAGCCACGAATCGTCAGGATCACGGGTAGTCCTTCGCCCATGGACTTCAGAACCTCTCGATCTCGACTCTGTGTGCATCCGGAATCTCGCGTCGCAGGAAAGCCCCTCCCAGGGTCTTGAAACGCTCCGCGCTATCGCTCGTGTAGAAGGAATGCCGAGCAAGGTCTCCATCCGGTCTAGGCCCATGGGCAAGGCTTATCTGGGAGATGCGGGCCTTCGTGGCCCGCGCGACTTCACTGGCCGAGTCGACGAGATGGACCGATGGCCCCATGACTTCGGCGATGACCTTCTTCAACAGCGGGTAATGCGTGCATCCGAGAACGAGCGTGTCGACATCCGCACGGATCAGAGGAGCCAGATATTCTGCGGCGACTCGGCGGGCGATATCGTTCTCCCACCAACCCTCCTCGGCCAGACCGACGAAGAGCGGACAAGCCTGCTGATGGATCACGACGCCGAGAGGCGTCAGCGCGTCGACTGCCCGGTGATAGACGCCACTGTCGACGGTCGCCTGCGTTCCGATGATGCCGATGCGTCCATTTCGCGTCGCCGCGGCGGCCGCACGGGCACCCGGGCCGATCACCTCGACGACGGGCACTCCGGCCTCCTCGCGGATCTCATCGAAGGCGTGCGCGCTGGCCGTGTTACAGGCGATCACGATGACCTTCACCCGGTGCTCCTGAAGGAAGTGCATGTCTTGAAGTGCGAATTTCACGATGGTGTCGTGGGATTTCGTACCATAGGGGGCACGGCCGCTGTCTCCGAAGTAGACCGTGTCTTCGTCGGGAAGAAGGTCCATGATCTCCTTCAAAACGGTCAAGCCACCAAGACCCGAATCGAAGACGCCGATGGGGGAAGCTCCCGCCCGGATCCTATCGTCGCTCACAGGAGTTCCTTTCGGCTACGGGCCTTCTTCTCCTCAACGGCGAGACGGACAAGACGCGTCACCAGCCGGTCGAGCGGGACGCCGGAGGCCTCCCAGGCCTTGGGAAAGACGCTGATGGCGGTGAAGCCGGGCATGGTGTTGATTTCGTTCAGGTAGACCTTTCCACTCTCAGGGTCGAGGAAGAAATCGACGCGGGAAAGTCCGCAGCAGCCCAGCGCTTTATAGGCACGGACGGCGAGACGGCGGATGCGGGCGGAGAGGGCTGGGGGAAGCGGTGCGGGTATCAGCACCTGCGCGTCATCGGACCGGAAGTATTTCGCTTCGTAATCGTAGTAGTCCACCCCGGCGGCGGTCACGACCTCGCCCAGCACGGCCGATTTCGGGTGGTCGTTGCCCAGCACGGCCGCCTCGATCTCGCGACAGCGAAGGAACTCCTCGATGACGACAGTCCGGTCGAACTCGCTCACGGCGATGAGCGCCCGGGCCAGCGCGGGGAGGTCGTCCGCACGCATGGTGCCGACGGAGGAGCCGCCGTTCGACGGCTTCAGGAAGCAGGGCAGTCCGACCTTCGCCGCGACTCGGGCAGCTGTCTTCGTCGGATCCTTCTGGATTTCAGCGCGGGCAGCCCAGGTATACTTGCATTGGGGTATGCGCGCCTCGCGGAAGAGGCGTTTCGCATAGAGCTTGTCCATGCAGGCAGCCGAGGCGAGGACTCCACAGCCGACATAGGGGATGCCGGTCAGATCCAGATACCCCTGAAGGGTGCCATCTTCGCAGTTGATTCCGTGAACGGCCGGAAAGACGACATCCACATCGCTCGCGGCGACCGAAAGCAGGAACTCCGCAGGCCGGACGCCCAGCGGACCGCCGTGCAGCAAGGAAGGATACCCATATTCGACGAGGCCGGTTTCCCAAGTGCAGTCGCGGATGGATTCATCGGAACCTTCGTAGCGGACCCAGCGTCCACTCTTGGTGATGCCGATCCGTATGGTCTCGTATCCTGCTTCACGAAGCGCCTGCAGGATATTGTAGGCCGACCGGCCTGATACCAGATGCTCCGTGGAGACACCGCCGAAGAGAACCGCCACCGTTCGGACCGACATGGAACGCACCTACCTTCCCGGGCCCGCTCGACGCGTGACCCGTCCGAGCCCCGAAGGCCCGCTTCCATTCTACCGCTTCGACTTCCGGCTGGGAACCTTCCGGACCTTCACGAGAGCGGTCCAGGCTTCGACCTCGGCCGAGTCGACGGTCCCGACCTCCACGCGCGAGGCGTTCGAGGCGGCGCAGGCCGTGGCGAAGGCGAGTGCCTTCTTCCACGGCATCTTCCGGTGCATGCCGAGGGCAAGACCCGCAGTCAGGGCATCGCCCGAACCGATCGTGCTCAGCACGGAAACCGGCAGTGCAGACGCGTGCCATGCGGCCTCGGGAGTCACCAGCAACGCGCCCTTGTCTCCCATGGACACCACGGCGCGCTCGATGCCGAGGTTTCGTACCGCCTCGATGATTTCGCGCTTGAGATGGAGGGGGCGGCCGCACAGGGTGGAAAGCTCCTTGACGTTGGGCTTCACGAGGTCCGGCTTCTCCGGCAAGGCGGCGTGCAGGGGCCCTGCACCCGTATCGAGCACGCAGCGCGCACCTTTTCCGTGTATGATTCGGATCAGTTGCGCATAGAGGTCGACGGGTACGCCTTCGGGTACTCCGCCGGAGAGGACGACGAGATCGCCGGACTCCACGGTGTCTTCGAAATGGAACAGGAACTGCTGCAAGGATTCGGCGCCGACGGTCGGCCCGCTTTCGGTGATCTCCGTCTCGTGGCCGGTGGAGCGGTCGAGCAGGTTCAACGTGAAGCGCGTTTCACCGGAGATACCGGTCAGGTGGGTCCGAACGCCGACCTTCTGAAGTTCCCGGAGTAGGAATCGGCCGGACTCCCCTGCCGCGAAGCCCAGCAGAATGGGTTTTTCGCCCAGAAGTGCTAGGACACGTGCGACATTGACGCCTTTTCCACCCGCCGTGATGCTCGGGTTGGGGGCTCTGTGAAGCGTTCCTGGAGACAGCGAATCGAGAACGTAGTTACGGTCTATGGCGGGACTGACGCAGACTGCAATGAAACGACCCATCCAGGTGCACCTCCTGATCATGTCTTTTGGAGATTATAGCACGAAGGGTCGGGAATCACGGTATAATAGGTGTCGGATTCGATGGGAAAGCGCCGTTTTCCGGTGCAATAGGAGGTTGGATGAAGTCATTCGTCGTGGACGAAAGAATGCAGGGCCGCAAGCTGGTCCGGGCCGTATCGATGGCCTTCGAGAAAGTGCCTGTCGCTGCAGTGCAGCGTGCGCTCCGCCAGCGCGATATCCGCGTCAACGGCGCCCGCATCTCCTCGGATCGAACCGTGGAGGAGGGGGACCGCATCGAGGTCTACCTCGCAGACGAGATCCTCGAGGGGAAAGCCGTTCTCAGCGAGACCCCCCAGGCGCAGGATGAGAAACGACCCGCCCCCTACCGTGTGGTCTACCGGGATTCACGCCTGCTTCTCGTTGAAAAGCGTCAGGGTCTCGCCGTTCACCCGGGAGAAGGCATTCCTGGTGGAACGCTGATCGACCTCGTCCGCCGGGATTTCAAGAATCCGGGGATTTCCCTGTGTCACCGCCTGGATCTCAATACCGGCGGACTCGTGCTGCTCGCCTGCGATGCGGCCGCTCTTTCCGAGTCTCTCGAGGCCATGGAGGGGCACAAGGTCGTCAAGCACTACCGAGCGCTCGTCAAGGGCGTCGTCGACCCCTCCCTCGGGCAGACCGTCGTCTGCGAAGACGGCGTCAAGCGCGTCGAACTGCACGCCTTTCTTGAAAAGCCTTCCGGACGCGGCGTGTACGTCCACGACGTTCCCGGAGAGGATGACCGGGATATCGTGACCCGATTCCGCACGCTCCGACTCTTCAAGGGCGCGGAATCCGAGGGCGGCGAATGGAGCGAGATCGAAGTCGAGCTCGTGACCGGCCGCACCCACCAGATTAGAGCGCATTTCGCCCACCTTGGCCACCCCCTCCTAGGAGATGGGAAGTATGGCCGGAACAGCTACAACAAGCTCTTCAAAGCGAAGCAGGGCAAGCTCGTGCGCCAGCAGCTCTGGGCGACGTCCCTCGCATTCTCCGATGACGTTCAGGGAATAGCCCTGGCTCCCGTACGCGGGAAAGTCTTCACGGTCGAGCCCGACTACGACCTGACCCTTCCCTCGCGAGGCGCTGCGAACGACGCAGGATAGCATGCGAAAGGGGCGGACTTGTGGTCCGCCCCTTCCTTATGTGCAGGAGTTCGTCAATGCGCCGTGGGGTCCTCGACGGTTCCGACGAACAGCGGCACTCCCAGTTCGTCCACGATGGCGAACCAGAACGGCCGGTCGAACGACACTTTTCGAGGCATCGACTTGATGCCCATGCTGACCGCGGTCGCGGCGCCCGCCTCGGTCCCTTTCTCACTCACGGAGATGAAGCTCTTCTGTACGGCGGCGGCGACATACATGTCGTCCTCCAAAGCTCTCGGGCTCATGCCGGAGAAGTCCGCCTCCCCCATGATGAACGCCTTCTTCATTCCCAGCGTCTTCATATAGTCGGGCAGGTCGAGCGCGGCGTCGAAGGAGAACTTCGGAAGTCCGACCTCAAGGTCCTGTGCCGTCCAGTCCTTCCAGTCGAGCGCATCGGCCAGCAGGGCTTGTTGCGAGGCGTCGAAAGCGGCCTCCCCCTTCGGAAGCGTCACGACCATGGCCATCCCTCCCTTGTAGGGCAGGGCTACCGTTAGGGAATCCTCGGTCTCATGGATGCGCAGGTCCTCCCTCTTCCACAGGAAATCCGACGTCACGGTCTTGCCGTCGCGCTTCGTGAAGATTCCGGTCTTCGTCTCCTTGGTGCCGAAGGGATTCGTCCACTCGCCCTTGAAGTACAAGGAGTTCACGAGGATCAGGACGACGTTCGGCTCGATCTTGTCGAGGACCTGCGGAACCAGTCCATTCGTGTGGTCGGAAGCCCAGGCGTTGATCAGCGCGAGCGGGTCGGCTCCCTCGACGCGGTCGACGGCTCGGACCGACGCGAAGAAATCCTTCGTGCAGCCGTCGAGGAACTCCTGGTGGAACGGGTAGTCATCCAGGCACCACAGGGAGTTCGCCAGCAGCACCTTCAGGTCGGCCTGGTCGCGGTAGAGATTCTCGAAGGCGAGGCGGTTCTGCTTCACCACGTCGGCGAGGCCAAGACCCTCGAGGTGCAAGGCGGACAGCATCTCGTCCAGCGTGTCCCCCTTCGCGCCGGCGGCCGTCATGGTGAAGGCCATGGACAGACTGAGCGGTGACAGCAGGAGATTGGCGCCGGGGTCCTTGGCTGCCATCGCGGACAGCAGATCCCCTCCGAGTGCCTGCAGGGACTGGACGTAGACGGGATCGAGCGCGTTCGTCCCTGCCGCGAGCGGGTATTTCGGGTCGACCTTCACGGTGAGGTACTTGTCCTGCGGAGCGTCCCACGGGGTCAACGTCGGTGCGGCACAGGCGGCGGTACCGACGAGGAGGGCGAATGCTGCGGTACAAGTGAGAATATAACGGAGGAAGGGAATCCGAACCATCGACATGACGACACCTCATTTCATCCAGATAGGTCCATCCTGCATTTATACGAACAAGGACGCCCCCCGGTTCCCTTTTCACGGAGCCGGAAGGCGTCCCACGAGTCGGGTCCGTCACGCGGTCAGGCGCGCAGGGCCTCCCGCACTTCGGCAACGGCCTTCGCGAAGGCTTCGTCCAAGGTCATCTCGGTGGGCTTATCGGCGGCGCGCGCCTTGAACTCGACGATTCCCTCGGCGCTCTTGCGGCCGATGGTGATGCGCAAAGGGATGCCGATCAGGTCGGCGTCCTTGAACTTGACGCCGGGGCGCTCGTCGCGGTCATCCATGAGGACGTCGATGCCGGCCGCGGTCAACCGGTCGTGCAGGTCCGTGGCCATGGCCATCTGATTCGCGTCCGAGATCATGACCGGCACGACCATCACGTGGTAGGGGGCGACGGCGATGGGCCAGACGATGCCGTTCCCATCGTGGTGCTGCTCGATGACGGCAGCCAGGGTCCGATTGACCCCGATGCCGTAGCAGCCCATGACCATGGCGTTGTCGCGGCCCTCCTCGTCGAGGAAGTTGCAGTGCAGCGCCTTCGAGTACTTGGTCCCGAGCTTGAAGATGTGGCCCACCTCGATGCCGCGGCACTGTCCGAGCGGCTTTCCGCAGGTCGGGCAGGCGTCGCCGGCCTCGACGTTGCGGAGGTCGGCGACGAGGGTCGCCGTGAAGTCGCGGCCGAGGTTCACGTTCTTCAGGTGCAGGTCCGTCGCGTTCGCGCCGACGATGAAGTTCTCCATTTCGGCGACTTCGCGGTCGACATAGAGATCGATCTTCTCCTTCAATCCGATCGGTCCAGCGAAACCGACCGGAGCGCCGGTGACGCGCACGACGTCTTCAGGAGCCGCCATCTCGATCTCGGCTGCCCCGACCAGGTTGTGGAGCTTGGTCTCGTTGAGTTCGCGGTCCCCTCGGATCATCGCGGCGACGACTCGCCCATCGTCGGTCCGATAGAGCAGCGTCTTGGCGAACTTCTTAGGGGAAGTGCCGAAGAACTTCATGAGCTCCTCGATCGTCTTCACGTTCGGCGTGGCGACGCGCTCCACGGGGAGCGTTGCGCCGGTCTTCGCCTCGGGCGCGGGCACGGCTTCGGCCTTCTCGTCATTGGCCGCATAACCGCAGGCGTCGCAGAACGCCAGCATGGCCTCCCCGACATCGGAACGCACCATGAACTCCTGGGAGCCCGAGCCGCCCATGGCCCCGGAATCCGCGTCGACGACGATGTAGTCGAGCGAGCAGCGGTCGAACACGCGGCGGTAGGCGCGGTACATGGCCTGATAGGAGACGTCCAGCCCGGTCTCGTCGCGGTCGAAGCTGTAGGCGTCCTTCATGACGAATTCGCGACTGCGCATCACGCCGAAGCGGGGCCGCTTCTCGTCGCGGTACTTGTGCTGGATCTGGTAGAGGGTGAGCGGGAGTCCGCGATAGGAGCGGATCTCGTTGCGCACGGTCTCCGTGAAGGGCTCCTCGTGGGTCGGTCCAAGGCAGAACTCGCGTCCGCCGCGGTCCTTCAGGCGGAACATCTCCGGACCGAAGACGCTCCAGCGTCCGGACTCCATGTAGGTCTCCGCCGGCAGGAC
>CAZOHH010000038.1:0-4011 GCA_964579735.1 uncultured Oscillospiraceae bacterium
TGACTCAATGTACATACACTTCAGTATCCTGCCTGGGAACACCCCGATCACCTGATCCCCACGAAAGGAAGGTGCATAAGCATGGGATTCAAGATGGGTATTGCGGGATGCGGAGGCTTCGGGAACTGTTTCGTGCCGCTCTTCAAGGCACACCCAATGGTGGACGAGGTCGTCATCGCGGACCTGATTCCGGAGCGCGTCGCCGATTATGCGAAGCGGTACGGCGTCGAGCGCACGTGCGACAGCCTGGACGAGCTGCTTCGGACAGACGTCGATGCCGTGGCCATCATCACCCAGCGCCAGCTGCACGGACCCATGGTCATTCAGGCCCTGAGGGCGGGCAAGCACGTCTACAGCGCCGTACCCATGGCGATCGACATCGAGGACATCCGGGAGATCATCCGACTCGTGAAGGAGACGAGCCTGATTTACATGGTCGGAGAGACCAGCTACTATTATCCGGAGACGATCCTCTGCCGCAATCTGTTCCGGCAGGGACGGTTCGGGGAGTTCGTCTACGGCGAGGCCCAGTACCTGCACGACATGAGCGACTTCTACGAGCCGTACATGCATTCCGGCGGCCCGGACTGGAGGCGAATCGCCGGTTTCCCGCCGATGTTCTACCCCACGCACTCCATATCCATGATGCTGGGTGTCACCGGCGCACACGTGACCGATGTGTCCTGCATGGGGTACCGCGACCACCACGAGGACGGCATCTTCGGGGAGGACAAGAACGACTACGCGAATCCGTTCAGCAACGAGACCGCCCTCATGCGGACCTCCGACGGTGGCTACTGCCGAATCAACGAGTTCCGCCGCGTTCCGACATTCCACAAGACCGGCACCCGCTCCTCCGTCTTCCTGTCGATGATGGGGACCCGGGGCGGCTTCGAGCACGCCCCCCTGAACGCCTACTGGATCGAGAAGGACACGAAGGAACTCGTGGACGTCTCGGCCCAAGTGACACTGGGCCAGTGCGCCCAGCCTTCGGAAGCCGATACGGTCACGGAGGAATACAAGAAGAAGGACTTCTTCTCCGGCGTGGCCCCGGTGCATCCCATCGAGCGGCTCCCGAAGAACTTCACCACCATGAACAACGGGCATCTCGGTTCCCATCAGTTCCTGGTGGACGACTTCTGCAAGTCGGTCACGACCGGGAAGCTGCCACCGAACCACGCCTGGGCCGCCGCCGCGCACTGCGTCCCCGGCCTGGTCGCGCACGAGTCCGCCCTCAAGGGCGGAGTCCTGATGGAGGTGCCCCACATGGGCGAACCACCGACGGACTGGCCGCTACTCAACCCGGACGACTGATATTCGCATCCCCGTACTTTCAAACATCAGACGAACATCAAAATCGTGCCCAAGCACCTGATCTCAAGATTCTATCAACCAAGTTGTCATCGACGTCTACAATCGCGCTATGTCCCGAACCTGAAAACCCGCCCTGTGAGCGCATTCCATAACAAAAGCGCCTCACCTTCCAGTGAAGCCCTCCACGTGCCGCCTCTCGCGGGCTGCTTTGCACCCCGCTGCCGGCGGTTCGACATGAAAGAAGCACCCCGAGTCGCCTCAAGGTGCTTCTTTCATGTCTTGGTTGCGGAGGCAGGACTCGAACCTGCGACCTTCGGATCTTCGCCTGAGCGTCGTCGCGCCTGCCCTTACGAGTACTTCGGCAGCCAGGTCCCGTGCGCTTCGAACAGGTCGTCGCACATCGAGACGATGTCGTCCATGGACAGCTCGGCGGCCGTGTGCGGGTCGAGCATCGCGGCCATATAGACGAGTTCCTTCTTCCGCTTCGCGTTGGCCTCGAGGGTCATCACCTGCACGTTGATGTTGGTGCGGTTGAGCGCGGCCAGCTGCTCGGGGAGGTCTCCCACGAAGCAGGGGTTGATGCCGTTGCGGTCGACCATGCAGGGGACCTCGACGCAGGCGTTGGCGGGCAGGTTCGTGATCAGGCCGGTGTTGAGGACGTTGCCGTGCACGCGGAAGGGCACGTCGGTCGTCACGGCCTTGATGATGAAGGAAGCGAACTCGTGGGTCTTGGTGTGCGCCAGGGCATGGTCCTCGACGAGCTCGCTGCGCATCCGCTTCCAGTCGGCGATCTGGTTCACGCAGCGGCGGGGGTACTCGTCGAGCGGGATGTTGAAGCGCTCGATGAGTTCCGGATACTTCGACTTGATGAAATAGGGCACGTACTCGGCGGAGTGTTCCGAGGACTCGGTGATGTAGTAGCCGAAGCGGCGCATCATCTCGTGGCGCACGAGGTCCCAGCGGCCTTCGTACTCCTCGCGGCCCTCGCGGTAGGCGGCGGCGCGGCGCTTGATCTCGGGGTACAGGTCGTTGCCGTCCTTGTCCTCGATCTCGAGCAGCCAGGCCTGGTGGTTGATGCCGGCGATCTTCCAGCGGCAGGTGTCGACGTGCTCGGCCATCTTGAACGTCCACAGCAGGCCGGGTGCGCAGACCTGGACGCTGTGGCACAGGCCGACGCTCTTCACCGGCGTGAAGCGTTGCAGGTAGCCGGTCAGCATGGCCATCGGGTTCGAGTAGTTGATGAACAGCGCGTTGGGGCAGATTTCGGCGACGTCGTGGGCGAAGTCCTCCATCACGGGCAGGGTGCGCAACGTGCGGAAGATGCCGCCGATGCCGAGCGTGTCGGCGATGGTCTGGCGCAGGCCGTACTTCTTCGGAATCTCGAAGTCGGTCACGGTGCAGGGCTCGTAGCCGCCGACCTGGATTGCGTTGACCACGAAGTCGGCGCCCTGGAGGGCGGCCCGGCGGTCGAGGGAAGCGGTGATTGGCACGACGCGGCCGGCGTTGCGGGCGATGTTCTCGATCATCCGCTTCGAGTCGTCGAGGCGGACGGGGTCGATGTCGTGCAGGGAGATGGAGAGGTCCGGGATCTCCGGGGTCAGGATGCAGTCTCCGAGGACGTTCTTGGCGAAGACCGAACTGCCGGCTCCGAGGAATGCGACACGAGTCATGAAGGCACATCCTTTCTGTATCAGGGGGAATCCATGGACGGCACCGGGCTTCCCGGCACGTCTCATCCATCATAATACAGCAACGTAGGGAGTGCGACCTCCGGTGTTGCCTTATCTATCGTCCATGTTGCATAATCCCCTCCATAGTCCACCCATTCCATCCAATTCCTTGCGGACATGATTCCGCGACACTCCGAGGGGAGGAATGCCCGATGCAGCTGCAGGAGACGATCTACACGCCCGGAGTCCGGTCGGGCGGGGAACTCTCCCTCCACCACTGCGGCTGGGAGAGCTGCGAGCCGTGCCACGCCTACGGTCCGGCCGTGCGCGACCATTTTCTCGTCCACTACGTCCTCGAGGGTCGCGGCACCTACCGCTGCGGTGGCGTGGAGACGCACCTCGGCAAGGGAGAAGGCTTCCTCATCCGCCCCTCCGAAGTGACCTACTACGAAGCCGATTCCGAGGACCCGTGGACCTATTGCTGGGTCGGCTTCGACGGCACCCGCGCCGCTCCGCTGCTCGCCCTGGCCGGGCTCGCCGAATCCTCCGTCTTCCGCTGCGACCGCGACGACTTCCTCTGGCAGTGCGTCCAGGCCATGCGCGAGTCCACGCGAGGCGCCGCCTTCGAGGAGATCGCCTCGGTCGGGCACCTGTACCTGTTCCTGTCCCGCCTGGTCGAGGAGCACGGCGCCTCCTCCCCTTCTCCGCGGGCCATGTCCGAAGAGTACGCCCTGCGTGCGGTCCGCTACATCGAGGGGGCGTTCAGCATGCCCGTCACGATCGCCGCCGTGGCCGAGCACCTCGGCATCGACCGCACGCACCTCTTCCGGGTCTTCCGCCGCCACCTCGGGGTCTCCCCCCAGGAGTACCTGCTGGAGTTCCGCTTGCGCAAGGCCTGCGAACTGCTCCGCCGCACGACGCTCGGCATCGGCGAGATCGCCTGCTCGGTCGGGATCGATTCCCCGGCGCACTTCTCCGCCCTCTTCCGCAGCCGCCGCGGGGTCTCGCCGAGAGAGTTCCGGAGGCA
>CAZOHH010000038.1:4111-23132 GCA_964579735.1 uncultured Oscillospiraceae bacterium
GGCGCCTGGCACCGTGAGTCTCAACAGCGAGTAGCAGCGAAAGACTGCCGCGAAGTCCCTGTCGGGACTCGCACGTCTTTCGACTCGCTTGAATACGCCGCGTCGCTTACCGTCGTCAGTTCCAACGGCACGTATAGCGCCATTCTCAACGCTCCCCCGCTGGCTGCAGCTGCAGCCAGCGTCCGCGTTGAACGTGCCGTAAAAACTGGTGCGCCGGTGCTTTACAGAACATATGTTCGGGTTTATAATGGGGACATAGAGCCGATGGATCCACAGAGAGAAGGCCGCGTCCCGCAGATTGCCTGCGAGCGAGCGGCTTTCGGCATCGAGGAGGGGTTCCCATGCCGACCGAGACATCCCGCACCGAACTGTTCCAGACCTCCCCCGCCCCGTTCGGCCGCACGGCCCCGGACCGCGCCATTCTGCACTGCGACCTGAACAACTTCTATGCCTCGGTCGAGTGCCTCTACCGGCCGGAAATCCGCGACAAGCCCGTCGTGGTCTGCGGGAACCCCGAGAAGCGCCACGGCATCGTGCTCGCCAAGAACCAGCTGGCCAAACGCTGCGGCATCAAGACCGGCGAGGCCATATGGCAGGCCCAGGGCAAATGCCCCACGCTGGTGCTCGTGAAGCCCGATTTCACGAAGTACCTCGAGTTCTCCCGCCTGACCCGCGCGGTCTACGAGGACTACACCGACCAGATCGAGCCCTACGGAATCGACGAGTGCTGGCTGGACGTCTCCGGCAGCGTGCGCCTGCTCGGCAGCGCGGAGTCCCTCGCGGAACGGATCCGCGAGCGGGTCCGCACCGAACTCGGCGTGACCGTCTCCATCGGGGTCTCCTACAACAAGGTGTTCGCCAAGCTCGGCAGCGATATGAAGAAGCCCGACGCCACCACCGTGATCACGCGGGAGAACTTCCGCGAGAAGGTCTGGCCCCTCCCCGTCGAGGAGCTCCTCTTCGTCGGCCGCAGCACGTCGGCCAAGCTCCACGGCATCGGCATCGACACGATCGGTCGTCTGGCGCGTCTGGAGCCTTCCTTCCTGAGGGGCTTCCTGGGCAAATGGGGGGAGTACCTCTGGTACTTCGCCAACGGGCACGATGCCGCCCCCGTCGAGCGCGCGGGCGTGGAGATGCCCATCAAGAGCGTGGGAAACAGCATGACCACTCCCCGTGACATCGTCACCGAAGAGGACGCCCGGATCGTCTTCCAGGTCCTGTCCGAGAGCGTCGCCGAGCGCCTGCGCGCCCACGGGATGCGCGGCCGCACGGTGCAGATCTACGTCCGTGACGCCGGCCTGCTCAGCATCGACCGCCAGCTGCAGCTGCCCAGTCCGTCCTACCTCTCCACGGAATTCTGCGCCGCCGCCGTCCACCTCCTGCTGGAGAACTGGACGCCGGGCACCCCGCTCCGCTCGCTGGGCGTTCGGGTGACCTCGCTCACGCTGCCCGGCCTGCCCCTGCAGTTGTCCTTTCTCCAAGAGGAGGCCGCCCGCAACCGTCTCGAGAACCTGGAAGGCACGATCGACGACCTCCGTCGCCGCTTCGGGCACTACTCCGTCCAGCGCGCCCTCCTGCTGAAGGATCGCGGACTGAACGCAAACCCGGTCGAGGAGAACATCATCTACCCATGCGCAAGGTATTCCTCCACGTGAACTGCGCCTTCGACCCGGACGGAGGAGTCAGTCCGGTCGATTTCCTGTGGGAGGATGGGCGCCGCTACGAGGTGGACCGGATCCTCGACAAGAGGCGCGCCGTCAGCTTCAAGACCGGCGGGCAGGGGATCTGCTATACCTGCCGCGTGCTCGGCCGCACCCTCCGGTTGTTCCGGGAGGGCGATAAATGGTACGTCGAGGCACCATAGGGAGAAGTGGGGCGGCTGCAAGACTGCGTATCCGGGGGGAATCCGCTCCTAGCCCCTAGTCGAACAGCGAGATGGACTTCTTCTTGATCTTCCAGATGCCGGACGCATAGTCCCCGAGGGTCCGGTCGGAACTGAAGCGGCCCGAGGCGCAGATATTGAGCCAGCAGCGCCGTGCCCAGCCGAGCGGGTCGCGGTAGGCTTCGGCAGCGAGGTCGCGGACCTTCCGGTAGTCCTCGAAGTCTCCGAGAACATAGTAGACGTCGGCCGGCTGCCAGTTCACACCGTATAGAAGGGAGGCGTGGAGTTCGTGGAACATGCCCGTGCCGCCGTCGTCGAGCGTCCCGTCCACCATGGCGTCCACGGCGCGCTGGAGGCCGGGCACGTTCTGGTACTGCCACCTGGGGTCGTACACGGAGCGGATGCCGGGGAAGTGCTCGACGCGGGCGCCGAAGATGAATTCGTTCTCTTCGCCAGCCGCCTCGACGATTTCCACGTTGGCACCGTCGAAGGTGCCCAGGGTCACCGCCCCGTTCATCATGAACTTCATGTTGCCCGTGCCGGACGCCTCGGTGCCGGCCGTCGAGATCTGCTCGGACAGGTCGGCGGCAGGGTAGACCTTCGCACCCGCGCTGACGCAGTAGTCGCCGAGGAAGACCACCTTGATGCGCCCCTTGACGTCGGGGTCCGCGTCGACGATGCGGGAGATCTCGTTGATGAGCTTGATCGTCGCCTTCGCGCGGAAGTACCCCGGAGCGGCCTTGCCCGCGAACAGGAAGGTGCGCGGCACGAAGGCGGCATCGGGGGTCTTCTTCAGGCGGAAGTAGAGGTCGAGGATGTAGAGCGCGTTGAGCAACTGGCGCTTGTACTCATGGATGCGTTTGACATGGACGTCGAAGAGGGACGCCGGGTCGATGCGGACGCCTTCGCGCGCATAGACGAAGTCGGCCAGCTGCTGCTTCTTCGTCGCCTTGATGGCCAGGAACTGCTTCAGGACCTTCTTGTCCCCGGCGAAGCTGGACAGCGCGGAGAGTTCGCCGAGATCTCGTACCCAGCCGTCGTCGCCGGACAGGCGCGTCAGCAAGTCGGAAAGCTCGGGGTTGCAGACACGGAGCCAACGTCTTGGCGTGACGCCATTGGTCTTGTTGCTGAACCTCTCCGGCCAGATTTCGTACCAGTCGTGGAGCGTCTGTTCCTGGAGGATCTTCGTGTGGATGGCGGCGACGCCGTTGACGGAAATCGAGACGTAGATGGCGAGCCATGCCATGCGGATCCGGCCGTCTCCGATGGGTGCCATGCGTGAGATGCGGTCCTCGGGGATGCGCTTGGCGCGAAGTTCGGAGCGGAAGCGGGCGTCGACCTGCCGAATCATATCGTAGACGTCGGGAAGCAGGATGCTGAACAGGTTCACGTCCCAGGTTTCGAGCGCTTCGGCCATGATCGTGTGGTTCGTGTAGGCGAAGGTTGCGGACGCGATCCGGAAGGCCTCCTCGAAGGAGAGTCCGCAATTCGCGGTTAGGATGCGCAGGAGCTCGGGTATGGCGACCACGGGGTGCGTGTCGTTGAGCTGGATGTGATTCACCTTCTCGAAGCCGAGGATGGAGCCCTCATGTGCGGCGCGGTATTTGCGGACGAGGTCGCGCAGCGTTGCGGCGGTGAAGAAGTACTGTTGGCGGAGCCGCAGGAGCTTGCCCTCGTGGGTCGAGTCGTTGGGATAGATCACGCGGCCGATGTCGTGGACGCGGTTGCGTTGTAGGATCGCGTCGTCGTAGCGCTGCGCGTTGAAGAGGACGAAATCGAAGTCGACGGTGGGCTCGGGGCGCCAGAGGCGCAGCGTGTTGACGTTGCGGGTCGCGTAGCCCGTGATCGGCATGTCGAAGGGGACGGCCCATACCGAGACGTCGGGAAATTCGACCAGCACGCGGTCCTCGTCGCGCCGGACGAGCCACGGATATCCCTTCTCCATCCAAGGGTCGGGCGTCTCCTTCTGGAAGCCCTCGACGATGGATTGCTTGAAGAGCCCGTAGCGGTAGAGGATTCCATATCCCGTGACCGGCAGGTCGCGCGTCGCGGCGGAGTCGAGGAAGCAGGCGGCGAGTCGGCCGAGGCCCCCGTTGCCGAGCCCCGCGTCGGTCTCCTGTTCCTCCAGGACGGACAGGTCCTGCCCGAATGAGGCGAGCGCCTTCTGTGCATCGTCGTAGAGACCGAGGTTGACGAGGTTGTTGACCAGTGCGCGACCTTCGAGGAACTCGGCGGACAGATAGTGTGCCTGCCGTGTCTCGGCATATGCTTTTCGGGTCTTCTCCCAATCCGCTCCGATTCGTGCCATCACGGCGCGGGACAGCGCCAGCCAGAATTCGAAGGGCGTTGCGGCGGTCGGCTCCTTGCCTGCCTCGGCGGCGAGGAAGAGGCGGATGTCCGCGCTCAGCGCCTTGTTGCGATCCATGGTTCCTCCTATGTGGGTGAACCGGCATACCTCCGACCTTCAGCCGGGAACGCCAGTATCTGCATTGCAGGGTACAGGAATTCGAAGGGTATGTCCACCGTCAAATCGACGGTTTTTCCGATTCGACGGTCTCCTGGACCTCAAGGCCGTAACGTTCGGCCATTCCCTTGATGTTGTCGACGAGAATGGCACGGACGTCCTCCGGCTTGTCGAGGACGGCGTACCGCCCGAAAGAGAGGATGTATCGCACGAGGTCATAGAGGCTTCCGAACGTCGCCTTCATGCGGAGATGCTGGGCATGTGGACCCGAGCGGATCCACTGATGCTCCGACCGCTCCCCGTGATCGGTCTCGCAGGCGTTGTAGGCGAATCGTCCGAAGACCTCGAACTCGGCTTCGATCGGCGCTTCTCCGTCCAGGCTTCGGATGCCGGTCCGCGACAGTCGTTTCTCCGCGGAATAGCGCGGCAGCGGCACGAACGTCTCCTCCACGAGCACATCGAATCCGAGGCAGCGCATGGAAGTGATCGTGAAGGGCTTGAAGCGAACGGCTTTGAGTGGAAGGTCCCCGCTATGCGTCTGCACGCCCCCGAGATAGAACGTACCCTCCCTGTGAAAAAGGAAGTACGGTTGCACCCGGATTGTGTCCTTCACGCCGCTTCGGTCCACATAGCGCATGCGGACGGGGTGACAGCCGTGGATCGCCTCGCGGAGGCGCTCCACGTGGTTCCGGGTCAAGCTTTCGGGACGAGGGCGATGCACGTTGAGATAGAGGATCTCCGGCTCGGCGACGCGGTACATGCGCCCCTCCTCGTCGACCAGCGCCTCCTCGAAGTCTCGCCCCATGCGCTTCTGGCGTACCTTCTCGCTGTCCGCGATGATGTTGTCCAGCAGGGAAAGCCATCGATCTCGTTCGACCAGCTCGGCGTGCCCGTCGATGAACGTCCGGAGCGATCCGAGCGCGCGGAAGTTCTCCGGAGAACGGACGCGGAAACCAGAGCCGCAGGCGGCCGCGATCCGATATCCTCTGCTTTCCTCCCAACGGATGTCGTAGTCGCTGTTCCGAAGGCTCTTCAGGATTGCATCGAGGTTCCGGACCGTTACGCCGGCCGCATCGGAAAGCCGAGCGCGGTCCAGGCACGTGCCGTCACCGCTCTCGGCGTGTTCCTTCAAGACCTCCAGGACCCGGAATATCTTGTTCGTCCGTGTGTCCGGGACCGAACCGTCCTCCTCGGACCGGGCAGGTCTTCCTTTCGGTCGTGCTTCCTTCGCCATCGAACCCTCCCTTGAAAATGCCCTATAGGTCCGATTCTACCACTTTGCGTGTATAATCGAGACAACCCCTTGTCCCCCACTGCGGGTAGCAAGGGCAGGAAAGGCAGGTGTCGGATGACCGCAGCCCTGTGGTCTGTATCTCTCGTTGTCGGACTCGCTGCTGGAGTCGGGTCCTTCGCCCTATTTCTTTCGATTCCGGAGAGCTGGATCCGCGAGGACGAACCTGACGAGGAGCCCGTCGCTCCCCTTCCGAAGCCTCGACTGCGTCTTCTTCCCTTCGGGCTGCTTTGGATTCTCACCTGCGTCGCCCTATCGGCCCAGGCTTTCTCCTCCTGGGGCAACAGCTGGATCGCGGCCCTTTGCGTGCTTTCCCTCGTTCCTCTTTCCATCGTCTTCGTCTCCGATTGCATGACCCGGATCATCCCCGACCAGGCCGTCGTCGCTCTGGCCGTCCTAGGAGTCCTCTTCTGGGCGCTCGGCCTCATCCCGTCCCTGCACGGTGCCCTTCCCGGTATGTTCTCGGCCACGGCTCCCTGGTATCTGGAAGCGCTGAACCGCATCGGCGCGGCACTCGCAGGAGGGCTTCTTCTTCTCGTTGTCGGTTGGATCGGTTCCAGAATGGCCGGAGGTGCCGAAGCCATGGGCATGGGCGATGTGAAGCTCCTCGCCGCCATCGGTCTTCTCACCGGTATCTGGGGCCTGCTGGCGGTGTTGCTGGTCGCCTTCGTGACCGGGGCGGTCTATGCGGTCCCCGCATTGATGCGGAAGTACCGACGTCGCCCCGTGGACACGGAGGAGGCCGGCGACCTTCCCGACGGAACCATGCCCTTCGGACCCTTCCTCGTCGTGGGAGGGCTCTCCGTGCTCTTCTTCAGCGATCAGCTGCAAGCCGTCGCGTCCTGGTATCTTTCCGTTTTCTGACCCGCTCCCCCGGGCGGGATCCCCCCGCTCCAGAAAGGAGGAACCGGACGTTGAAACACAGTGCAGCACGCCCTTCTCACCCTGAGGAGGACGAAGAATCCGTTCTGGAGACCCGGACCTTCGACGCCGGAAACGAGGACCATAAGGTCCGCGTCGCTCCCGGAATCCTTCTCATCGTCCACGCCGTCCTCGCCGTGCTCCTTCAGGTCGGCTGGACTCTCCTCCCTGACGGCGCCATGGGTCTCGACAAGTCGTCCCTGCAGGCGTTCGTCGTCGCCGCATTCCTCATGCAAGGGGTCTGCATCCTGATCCCGACCCTCGTCATCGCCTTCAGCTACGGCATCAAGCCCCGCATGCTCCTCGGGCGTTCCCTGCCCCGCCCCGGCGGCATCCTCCTCGCCATCGCCGCCGGCATTCCGGCAGCCGTGCTCCTGACCGGACTCAACAACATCGCGGCTTACGCCCTCGCGCGGTCTGGATTCACATTTCCCATGCCCGCCGCGGTCCACTCCATCCCTTCGGAGCCGCAGGCCTTCGCTCTGGTGGTCGTCATGTCCGTCGTGATTCCGGGCATCGTGGAGGAGCTCATGTTCCGCGGGTTGATGCAGGGAGCCATGGAGCACACCGGTGCGCGCCTTTCCGCCGTCATTCTACCGGCGCTGGCCTTCGCGCTCTTCCACGCGGATCCGCTCTTCCTGCTGGCTCCTTTTGGAGCCGGGCTCCTCCTCGGCTACCTGCGCGCTTCCACGGGCAGCCTGTTCACGGCCATCGTCGCCCATATGACCCTCAACATGACCATGCTCGTCATGAAACCTCTGCTTCCGCAATGGCGGGACGCATTGCAGGCCTCCCCGACCTCCTTCGACTCCGGGTCGCTCCTGACCCTCTCGATCGTGGCCTCCGTCATCGCGTTGATCGCCTGCATTCCGGTCTTGCTTGCCTTCAGTTCCTCGTTGTACAGGAAGAGCACGGCGCCAGTGCGGATCTCGGGCCCGCAACCG
This sequence comes from uncultured Oscillospiraceae bacterium, assembly GCA_964579735.1. Classification (GTDB taxonomy): domain Bacteria; phylum Bacillota; class Clostridia; order Saccharofermentanales; family UBA5734; genus CAILLO01. The sequence goes on from CAZOHH010000038.1 coordinate 11,614, forward strand.
ACCCCGAGGGTCTTCCTGGAATGGAGATTTTTCTTGGGATGCCTGATTCTGGCAGGATTCCTGTTCTGGTTCTACTCGTTTTCGCAGTCCTTCACCTGACGCCGGAAGTCTTCAGAATAGGGCGTCATAAAGGACCTTCGCGAACAGCAGGACGAGAACCCCTACGAAGACGGGGCGAATCGCACGCGCGCCGTTGCGGATCGCGAGCCCGGAGCCGAGCCAGTTTCCAGCGATGCCGCAGGCTCCGGCGACGAGACCGGTCACCCACATCACCTGCCCCGCGGCGATGAACACGGCCAGCGCCGCATAGTTGGAACTGAGATTCACGACCTTGGCATTGCCGCTCGCCGTCCGGAGCCCGAAGCCCAGCACGACGTTGTGGAACATCAGCACGAAGGTTCCCGCGCCGGGTCCGAAGAAGCCGTCGTAGAAGCCCACCGTGAAGCCGATGCCCGCGCATAGGACCCAGAACGCCCAGCCGGTGACCTTGGGAGTCCGACGGTCCTCCTCGTCGCCGTGGTTCTTCCTCGAAAGGACGAGGACCGCCGCGACGGGGATCAGGACGAGCATCGCGACGCGGAAGCCTTCCGAGGGCAATGCAAGCGCGGCCTTGGATCCGAGAAAAGAACCTGGGAAAGCCAGAAGTGCACTGGCCGCGGCAGCCGCGAGGTGTACCCGCCCGCTCCGGAAGTAACGGATCGTGGAGATCGTCGTCCCTAAGGAGGCGGAGAGTTTGTTGGTCCCTGCCGCGAGGTGAGGGGGAAGCCCCGCCATGAGGTAGGCTGGAATCGACAGGAGACCTCCACCGCCCGCGATCGAGTCGACGAAGCCGGCAAGGAAGATGAAGAAGCACAGAATCCCGAGAGTCAGCGGCGGCAGGGCGGTGAGTTCCAACGTCGATCCTCCTTGCCTCGTTTCCTTGTCCTTCGCTCCCTCATGGTAGCAGAACCTGGAGACGTCTGCTACAATCGTCCACAGATTCCGAGCGCGTGGTCGAAGACCCTAGCGAAGCCGAAGGAGGAGCCCCCATGCTGCACCATATCGTGATGTGGAAATTCGCCGCCGAGGCGGACGGTCATTCGAAGGAAGAGAACATGGCGCGGGCCCGCGCGGCCCTGCTGGCGCTGCCCGCGAAGATCCCGGAGATCCGGTCCATGCGCGTGGAGCGCGACATGGGTCTCGATGCCGGTGCCTTCGATATGTGTCTGGTGTCCGAATTCGATGACGCCGAATCCCTCAAGCGCTACGCCGTCCACCCCGAGCACAAGGCGGTGTCCGCATTGATCGGCAAGGTGCGCGAAGGCCGCGGAGTGATCGACTTCACCGACTGACGCGCGCGAGGAACGAATACGGCTGCACGGGACCCGGGATGGGCATCCTGACCTCCATGGCGGGGTGCGGCGCGGCTTCGACCGGAACGTCTTCGGCATTCCGCAGGTCTTCCGCAGTGAACTCCACGACCGGTCCCTTCGGCTGGATCAGGGCGAGCCGTTCCCCACGAATGAAGCGGTTGCGTTGGGATATCCGCGCGATGCCACTCGACGGGTCGAATGAAAGGACGCTTCCGACCACATCCGCCTCGCGCAAGTAGGCGGAATCGGCCATATGGATCTGCGCATCGACCCCGGGAGCCTCGAAGAAGAAGCCGGTCGAGAAGGGCCGGTGGCTCGTGCGGTCGAGGATCGACATCCATTCTCCCGGCGTACCTGAGTCCGTCGCGCCTTCCAGCGTATCCAGCGCCATCCGGTAGGCCTTGGTGGTCATCGCCGCGTAGAAGGAACTCCTGGCACGCCCCTCGATCTTGATGGAAGCGACTCCCGCCGCTCGAAGGTCGTCCAGATGGGCGACCATGCAGAGGTCCCGGGAATTGAAGACATAGGTCCCCCGCTCGTCCTGTTCGATGGGAAAGGACTCGTCGGGCCGTTTCTCCTCCACGAGGGAATACTTCCAGCGGCAGGGCTGGGCGCATCGTCCCCGGTTGGCGTCCCGCCCCGTCATGAGGTTCGACAGGATGCAACGCCCCGAGTAGGACATGCACATGGAGCCGTGGGCGAACACTTCGAGCTCGAGGTCCGCCGGGACGTCCGAACGGATCCGCGCGATCTCCTCGAGCGTCAGTTCACGGGCCAGGACGACGCGGCACGCACCTTGCGCGTGCCAGAAGCGGCAAGCGGAAGCGTTGGTGACGCTGGCCTGCGTGCTGATGTGCACGGCCAGATCAGGCGCCTCCTCGCGAACCAGCGAAAAGACTCCGGGGTCGGAAATGATGGCGGCATCGACGCCGGCCCGGACCGAATCCCGGACGAACTCCCGAAGCCCCAGGAAGTCCTCGGGGTGGGCGAAGACGTTGAGCGCCAGGTGGACCTGGACGCCGTGTTCGTGGGCGAAGGCGACGCCTTCGCCCAGTTGCTCAAGCGTGAAATTCGCACCCGCGGCGCGTAGACCGAAGCGCGTGCCGGCGAGGTAGACCGCGTCGGCCCCATAGACGACGGCAGCCTTGAGTTTCTCAAGACTGCCGGCAGGCGCGAGGAGTTCCATTACTTCACGTACTTCGCGACGTTGATCTCGTGCTGGGCGAACGACTCGGCGAATGCGGTCGTCCCGTCGCCCTTGGCCACGAAGTACAGGTACTTGGTCTGGTCCGGCCATAGGGTCGCGCGGATCGCGTCCGCTCCGGGGTTGCAGATGGCGCCCGGCGGGAGTCCGGCGTACTGGTAGGTGTTGTAGGGGCTGTCGAACTTGATGTCCTCGTCCGTCGCGACGATGCGGCGGGGAAGATTCTGCTGCTCGCGCAGATAGTTGAGGACGGCGCAGGACTGGAGCAGACGGCTGGCAGGGTCCTTGTAGCGCAGGCGGTTCCAGAAGACGCTGGCGACCGTGCCCATCTCCGGTAGTACCGCGGTCTCGCTCTGGACGATGGAGGCGAGGGTGACGACCTGGTCCATGGTGAGACCCATGACCTCCGCCCGCGCATAGAACTCCGGCAGGAACTTGTCCTCGGTGTTGTCGAGGAAGGTCCGAATAATGGTTTTCTCATCGGCGTTCATGTCGAATTCATAGGTGTCGGGGAAGAGATACCCTTGCAGATTCCATTCACGGACCGGATTCACCTCGATGCCCCGTACGAACTTGTAATCGATGAACTGGGAAGGATTCTGGACCATCGCATCCAACTTGGCTTCGTCGAAGTAGACGCCCGCGGTCTTGAGCTTGTCCTTGATCTGCTTGTAGGTCAGGCCTTCGGGGAAGGTGACGCGGACGGACTTCGGTTTCTGGGAGAGCATGTACATGATTTCATCATAGGTCATGCTCTTCGTGACGAAGTGCGTTCCGGCCTGGTACTGCCCGTCGAACCCGTTCACCTTGGACAGCAGCGTGAACAGGAAGGGATTCTTGACGATCTTCTGGTCGGCCAGAAGCGCTGCGATCTCCTTCGTGTTGGATGCACGCGGAATGACGACCATTTCCGCTCCCGCGGTATCAGGACCCACATTGGCTCCGCTCGTGGAGAACTCTTCGAACCGCGTGTTCTGGGAAACCACGTAGGAGTATCCCAGATAAAAGCCGCCGGCCGCGACGAAGAGCGCGACGACGAGGAAGAGCATCCAGAAGAGGGCTTTGAGGGCCTTGCGGGAAAACATCAGCGGTCCACCTTCGATCGTAGTTTCGCGCGCTGCTCGGTGCTGAGGACCCGCTTGCGGAGCCGTATGGTCTTCGGAGTCACTTCGACGAGCTCGTCGTCGGAGAGGAACTCCAGACACTGTTCAAGGCTCATCAGGCGGGGCGGTACGAGCCGAAGGGCATCGTCCGAGCCGGATGCACGCATGTTCGTGACATGCTTCTTCTTGCAGATGTTCACCACGATATCCTCGTCTCGAGGACACTCGCCGACGATCATCCCCTCGTAGACGGGGACGCCGGGGCCGATGAACAGGTTTCCGCGTTCCTGTGCGTTGTAGAGGCCGTAGGTCACGCTGTCACCGTCCTCCCAAGCGATCAGGACGCCGTGGGGACGGGTCTCGATTTCGCCCTTCCAAGGTTCGAAACCGCTGACAACGGTGTTCATTATACCATTGCCCTTTGTGTCGGTCAAAAACTCGGAACGGTATCCGATCAGGCCTCTGGAGGGGATCTTGAACTCCAGGCGGACGTATCCCTTCTCCGGCGGGAGCATGTTCACGAGCTCCGCCTTGCGGGATCCGAGACCTTCCATGACGACGCCGACGAAGGGTTCGGGCACGTCGACCATGAGCATCTCGACGGGTTCGCTGAGGACGCCGTCGACGTCCTTGACGATGACGCGGGGCTTGGACACCTGGAACTCATGCCCCTGGCGGCGCATGGTCTCGATCAGGATGGACAGGTGCAGCTCCCCTCTTCCCTTGATGACGAACGCGTCGGGTGTCGCGGTCTCCTCGAGGCGCATGCTGACGTTGGTTTCCATCTCCTTGAACAGGCGGTCGCGGAGGTGGCGCGACGTGACGAACTTGCCTTCACGGCCCGCGAAAGGGCTGTCGTTGACGCTGAAGGTCATCGCGATGGTGGGCTCGTCGATGTCGATGAAGGGCAGGGCTTCCGGGTGGTCCGTGGGGCAGATCGTGTCGCCGATGTTGATGTCGGGGATGCCGGCGACGCAGACGATCTCGCCGACGATCGCGCTTTCCGTCTCGGTGCGGTGGAGTCCCTCGAAGCGGAACAGTTTCACGATGCGGGCGGTGCTGTGCGTCCCATCCGAGAATCCGCAGACGAGGGCCTGCATGCCGAGCTTGATGGTGCCGCGCTCGACGCGTCCCACCGCGATGCGGCCGATGTAGTTGTCGTAGTCGAGATTGGAGACGAGCATCTGCAGGGGCAGTTCCGCGTCGCCGACCGGGCAGGGGATGTGTTCGCGGATGGCCTTGAAGAGGGGGTGGAGGTCTCCGCCGTTGGCCAGGTGGTCGTCGAGCTCTGCGATGTCGGTGAAGGCGTATCCTTCGCGGGACGACGCGTAGACGACGGGGAAATCCAGCTGCGCGTCGGTGGCGCCGAGCTCCATGAAGAGCTCGAGGATGTGGTCGTGGACCTCCGCCGGCCGGGCGTCGGGACGATCGACCTTGTTGATCACGACGATCGACGTGAGCCCCATGGCCAACGCCTTGCGCAGCACGAAGCGCGTCTGGGGCATCGGGCCGTCGTAGGCGTCGACGAGCAGCAGGACGCCGTCGACCATCTTGAGGACGCGCTCGACCTCGCCGCCGAAATCGGCGTGACCCGGGGTGTCGACGATGTTGATGCGCATGTCGTCGTACTGCACGGACGTGTTCTTCGCGAGGATGGTGATGCCGCGTTCCTTCTCCAGATCGTTCGAGTCCATGACCCGTTCGGCGATCTGTTCGTTGTCTCGGAAGGTTCCGCTTTGGCGGAGCATGACGTCCACCAGGGTCGTCTTGCCGTGGTCGACGTGGGCGATGATGGCGATGTTGCGCAGTTTCTCGATTCGTTCGGATGCCATGTGGCTATTTCCTCTCCTTTTCGCGTTCCCTCAGGATGAAGCGGATCGGCGTTCCTTCGAAGCCGAAGCATTTGCGGAACTGGTTCTCCAGATATCGTTCGTACGAGAAGTGCATCAGTTCCTTGTCGTTGATGAAGAATACGAATTCCGGTGGTTTCACCGAAACCTGGGTCGCGTAGTAGATGCGGAGCCGCTTGCCCTTGTCGTTCGGCGGCGGGGACATGGCCATCGCCTCGGCGATCAGATCGTTCAGCATGCCGGTCGATAGACGCAGGCAAGCCTGCGCGTAGACGTGGTTGATGAGTTCGAACAGCTTGTTGACGCGCTGGCCGGTCTTCGCGGACAGGAAGAGGACCGGGGCGTACTGCAGGAAGACCAGACCTTCGCGGACCGACTTCTCGTAGCGCTCCAGCGTGCCCGTCTCCTTCTCCACGAGGTCCCACTTGTTCATGACCAGAACGCAGGCCTTGCCGCTGTTGTGGGCGTAGCCCGCGACCTTCGTGTCCTGTTCCGTCACGCCTTCCTGCGCGTCGATCAGGACGACGCAGACGTCGGCCTTCTCGATGGCGGCCAGCGCGCGGATCATGCTGTACCGCTCGATGTCGTCGTCGATCCGGCTCTTCTTGCGAAGCCCCGCGGTGTCGACGAGGACGTATTTCCCGTACTGGTTCGAGAGCGGCGTATCGATGGCGTCGCGCGTCGTGCCGGGCACGTCGGAGACGATGGAGCGCTCCTCGCCCAGCATGCGGTTCACGAGCGAGGACTTGCCCGCGTTCGGCTTGCCGATCACGGCCACGCGGATGACATCGTCCTCCTCTTCGCCGGACTTGTCCTCCGGGAAGTGCTCGTACACCGCGTCCAGAAGATCCCCGACGCCGAGGCCGTGCACCGAGGACACGGGGTAGATCTCTCCGAGACCCAGGTTGTAGAACTCGTAGGCGTCCGTCGGAATCGGTCCTGGGCGATCGGACTTGTTGACCACCAGGATGACGGGTTTGGCGGACTTGCGGAGCATGGCGGAGATGTCTTCGTCCGCGGCGGTGAGACCCGTCTGCATGTCGACCATGAAGAGGATCACGTCGGCCGTATCGATGGCGACCTCGGCCTGAGAACGCATCGAGCGCAGCATGGCGTCGTCCGTCCGGGGCTCGATGCCGCCGGTGTCGACCAGGGCGAACCTTCGTCCGCGCCATTCGGTCTCGGCGTACACGCGGTCGCGCGTCACGCCCGGCGTGTCGTCCACGATGGAGATGCGGCTTCCTACGAGGAAGTTGAACAGCGTCGACTTGCCCACGTTGGGCCTCCCGACGACCGCGACGATTGGTTTTCCCATTATACGGCCTCCTTGCCGGTCCAGGCGTCCAGCGCCGAAAGCAACCCCTCGCCGGTCGGAAGGACCACGAGGGTCCTCCGCCCGAGGGCTTCCTCGATCTCTGGGAGCGTCATTCCGTCCAGGAAGACTTCTTCGTCGGCTTTCAGCATGCAGCTGGGGATGAAGAGTCCGATGTCCTCCCTGTTTTCCTTTTCGACCGACAGCGGCTGCCGGAGAGCTGCGACCAGATCCTGCCCGGTCACGAGTCCGGCTACGGTGACGGACTCCCCGAAGAAGCGGTTGGGAACGCCGTGCACCTGAAGATCCACGTCGTAGAAAGGCGCGACTCGAGCCGCCGCTTCCTTGAGGAACGGAGCGGCGTCCACTCCCGTAGCCACATGGACGACGCGGCGAGTATCCGTTGAATCGAGGGACTTCGCCGCGAACGACGCGGTCCCGGCGAGGCGGTCCCGCCTTTCGCCAAGCCCTTGCTCCAGTTCCTTGCGGAACAGGGCGACGAGTCCCACGCCGTTTTCGAGTTGCGGAAAGTCCTCGTAGTATTCCACGTCGGGAATCGGCAGACCGGCCCGGAGGTAGAGTTCGTCCGCCGCGTGGACCGTTGCCGAGCCTCGTCGGACGGAGAAATCCCGACGCCAGACGTCGATGCGGGAGAGAATCTCGCGAGCGGATTCCCGGTCATATGGCTGCAGCGGCTCGAGGCCCTTCATCTCGCGGTAGCGCGTCAGGCCGACCGGCACGGCGGAGATGCTGCCGAGCGCGCCGCCGAGGGTCTCGAGGTCTCGCATCGTGCGGTCGAAGGCGTCTCCGTCGTTCCATCCGCGGCACAGGACGATCTGTGCGTTCACGCGGATTCCCGATGCGACGATGCGGCGGAGCTGGTCCATGACCTGTCCGGCGAAACGGTTGTTCATCATGCGGATGCGCAGTTCCGGGTCGGTCGTGTGGACGGAGACGTTCACCGGGGACAGTCTCAGATCGATCAGGCGCTGCAGTCCCCGGTCATCGAGGTTGGTGAGCGTCACGTAGTTGCCGGAAAGGAAGGACATCCGGAGGTCGTCGTCGCGGAAATACAACGTCGGCCGCATGCCATCGGGCAGCTGACGGATGAAGCAGAAGACGCAGTCGTTGCGGCAGCTGCCGCAATCGTCCATCAGAGCGTCCTCGAATTCGAGTCCCAAGTCCTCGTCCGGGTCCTTCTCGATCTCTACTTCGAGCTCCGCCCCATCGGCCTGGCGCACGAGAATCGTCAGGGAGTCCTCTGCCGTCCGCATGCGGTAGTCGAAGCGGTCGACCACCGGTTTCCCATCGATCGACAGCAGTACGTCGCCCGGCTGGATGCCGGACTCTTCGGCGATGCTGCCGCGCGCGACCTGGGAGACGGTACGGTGAAGCTCAGACGACAATCGGTCTCCTCTTTCCTTCAAACGAAAAGCAGCGCGTCTTCGAATTGAAAACCCGCTGCCTTTCGTCGATCCTGCGGTCGGGGTCCTTGGGGCCGGGTTCCTCCGGCTACTTGGACTTCTTTTCCTCCGCCATCTTGACGATTTCCTTGCCGTCGTAGAAGCCACAGGTCTTGCAGACCTTATGAGGCATCTTCAGGGTATGGCACTTCGGGCAGTCCACCAGGCCGGGAATGCTGAGCTTCCACTGCGACCTGCGGAGACCGGTTCTGGCCTTGGACCATTTACGTTTCGGATTCGCCATCTCTTCATCCCTCCATCGTGGACCGCAGCACCCTGTCCGGGCGCTACAGCAATTCCCTGAGCCGGTCGAACGGCGCCTTGTCCGAGTCGTCGCGGCCGTCGTGACCGCAGTCCTTCTCGTTCCGATCGACACCGCAGACGGGGCAGATCCCCTTGCAACCATCCCTGCACAGCACTCGAGCGGGCAGGGCCAGCAACAGTACGTCCTTGAGCGCCTCCGAGAGATCGATCGACCAACCGTCGAAGCGATATCCCGTCTCCTCGTCCTCGAGTCCTCTTCCGACATCCGCATGGTAGCGGCCTCGGAAGGTCTCTGCGACCGGCACGGATAGTGTTCCGTGCACCGGACGGAGGCACCGTCCGCAATCGCCTTCGTATCCGGTCGACGCGGTCCCCGTGAGGACCAGCAGACCGTCTCCCGTGTTCGCGACCTTTCCCGAGAAGAGGACCGTCTCCTGGAAGCGGTATCCCGGGAAGGACAAACCTATCGATTCCGGCGTTCCAGAGGACTCGACCGGCAGGTCCGCACCCGTGTTCCGTGCGATGGGCTTGATATCGACGAGCATCGCACACCTCCACAGACGCGAATCGTATTATATTCAGAACGGCCCCTCATGTCAATGACGGAGGGCGGCGACAAGCCTTTCCGTCTCGGAGGCGATGGCGAGTTCCTCGTTGGTTGGAATCGTGAAGACGTGCACCGTGGCGCCCTCGGCGGAGATGTCCATTTCACGTCCTCGGACGGCGTTCTTCGCGTCATCGATGCGGATGCCCATGAACTCGAGTCCTTCGCATGTGCCGACACGGATCTCCGGGGTGTTCTCGCCGATGCCGGCCGTGAAGACGACCGCATCCAGTCCGCCCATCGCCGCGGCATAGGCGCCGATGTACTTCCGGACCTGGTACTTGAACATGTCGAGCGCGAGGCGTGCCCGCTCGTTGCCTTGATCCTGCGCGACATGCAAGTCGCGGAAATCGGAGCTGATGCCGGAGATTCCGATGACGCCGGACTGCTTGTTCATGAGGTCGTCGATTCCCTTCGAGTCGAGGCCTTCTCGGTCCATCAGCATGGTCACGAGCGCCGGGTCGATGTCGCCGCAGCGGGTGCCCATGCAGAGTCCGGCGAGCGGCGTCATTCCCATGGAGGTATCGATCGATCGGCCACGGTCGATCGCGGCGACCGAGGAGCCGTTGCCGAGGTGGCAGGTGACGATGCGCAGGTCCTCGAACGGTCGGCCCATCATCGCGGCGGCGCGTCGGCCCACGTAGGCGTGGGACGTTCCATGGAAGCCGTAGCGCCGGATGCCGTGCTTCTCGTAGAGTTCATACGGCAGCGCGTACATGTAGGCCCGGCCCGGCATGGTCTGGTGGAAGGCGGTGTCGAAGACGGCGACCTGAGGGACGCCGGGGATGGCTTACTCGCAGGCTTCGATGCCGGTCATGTTCGGGGGGTTGTGGAGCGGGGCCATTCGGAAGCAGGCGCGGATGGCCTGCTTGACCTCGGCGGTGATGATGGCGGAACTCGAGAACTTCTCGCCGCCATGCACCACGCGGTGCCCGACCGCGTCGATCTCGCTCATGCCGGAGATGACGCCGTGGTCCTTGCTCGTGAGGACCGCGAGGACCTCGCGGATCGCGGTGCGGTGATCGGGCATCCGGACCGGAATCTTCACGGCTTCCGCCCCGCGCTTCTCATGCTTGATCAGCGAACCTTCGATGCCGATGCGCTCTGCCCCGCCCTTGGCGAGGACCTCCGAGGTTTGGACGTCCAGGAACTGGTACTTGATGGAGGAGCTGCCTGCATTGATGACGAGAACCTTCATTCGCTTCTCCTCCGCCTATTCCATGTCCTGGGCCTGGACCGCCGTGATGGCGACCACCCCGACGATGTCGTCGGCCGAGCAGCCGCGGGAAAGGTCGTTCACCGGGCGGGCGATCCCCTGGGTAACGGGGCCGTAGGCTTCGGCTTTCGCGAGGCGCTGGACGAGCTTGTATGCGATGTTGCCGGCATTCAGGTCCGGGAAGACGAGTACGTTGGCGGTGCCGGCCACGGGGCTGCCCGGTGCTTTCGACTTGCCTACGGAAGGTACGAGCGCGGCGTCGGCCTGCAGTTCCCCGTCGAGCCGGAGCGCAGGGGCCTTGGCCTTCGCGAGGCGGGTCGCCTCGACGACCTTGTCGACGAGTGGGTTCTTGGCGCTGCCGTAGGTCGAGTACGAAAGCATCGCGACCGACGGTTCGACGCCCGTGAGCTGCTGGAAGGATTTCGCGGAGGAGAGGGCGATTTCGGAAAGCTGCTCGGCGTCGGGGTTCTCCACGAGGCCGCAGTCCGAGAAGAGGAGCGTGCCCTTCACGCCGAAATCGCTCTCCGGGACGACCATGACGAAGAAGGAGGAGACGAGCTTCGTGCCGGGTGCGGTCTTCAGGATCTGGAGAGCGGGGCGAAGCGTATCCGCCGTGCTGTGGACCGCTCCGGACACCATGCCGTCCGCCTGGCCTTTCTTGACCATCATGACGCCGAAGAACACGGGGTCCTTGAGCGTCTCGTCGGCTTTCTCGGGCGTCATGCCCTTGTCCTTGCGCATTTCGAGATACGTGTCGGAGAACTCCCGGAAAGAGGGAGACGTCAAGGGATCGACGATCCGAGCCTTCGCAAGGTCGAGTCCAGTTCCGGCGGCCGCGATGGCGGACGGATTTCCGACGAGGACGATGTCGGCGATGCCGCGGGTCATGATCTCGGCAGCGGCTTCCAGCACGCGTCGATCCGTGGTCTCCGGGAGGACGATCCTCTTCCTGTCGGTGGAGGCTTTGGCGATGATCGTGTCGATGAATCCCATGTTGGTTCCTTCCTTTTCCGTTCTCGAAGCAGCCCGTGCAACGCTCGATGAACGCAATCCTTCGGAAGGTCCAGAATAACCGGCCCCCCGCGACGTTGCGAGATTTGAAACTCATTTAGTATATCGGACGGAGGAGGAATCTACAAGGCAGAACGGGT
>CAZOHH010000039.1:0-23035 GCA_964579735.1 uncultured Oscillospiraceae bacterium
GTCCGACCGGCATCTTCCGACCGCGATGTCTTGTTCAGTCGATCTTCGGCAGCCGGATTCGTACGGTGGTTCCCTGACCGGGTGCGCTGTCGATCGTGAGACCGTACGCCTCTCCGAAGTAGATCTTGATGCGGGCGTGAACGTTGTTCAGTCCGATGTGGTTGGCGTGGCGGTCCTCGAGCTTGTTCCGGATCTGCTCCAGCTTCTCCGGAGAGAGTCCGACCCCGTCGTCCTGGACGGTGAAGACGATCTCCTCTTCCTCCTCGCGGCAGCGGATCAGGACGTGTCCGCCCTTCTTCCGGGTTTCGAGTCCGTGATGGATCGCGTTCTCGATGATCGGCTGGAGGATCAGCTTGATGGTCTTGCGCTGCAGGAGCGCGTCGTCGACATCCCACTCGAATTCGATCTTGCTGCTGTTCCGTAGTTGGACGATCTCGGTGTAGGACTGGGCATATCGCACTTCCTGCTCGATGGTGATGACGTTCTCGATCCGGCTGATGCCGTACTTGAAGAGGTTGTTCAGGGAATCGATCATGACGACCGCTTTCTTCACGTCGCGGTCGTAGATCGTCCACTTGATGGTCTCCAGGGTGTTGCAGAGGAAATGGGGGTTGATCTGCCCCTGCAGCGCGATCAGCTCGAGCTCCTTCTTCTGACCTTCCAGCTCTCTCCGGGCCATCTTGGCGATCAGGACCTCATCGATCAGGTTCTCGATTCGCTCGACCATCCCGTTGTACGCGCCGACGAGTTCGTGGATCTCACTGTAGGAGGAGTCCTCGGAGACGCTCTCGAACGAATCGTCGATTCCAGTCGTCTCGATCATGGAGCGGAAGCGGTTCAAGGGGCGGACGAAAAGGTACGAGAAGAACCAGATCAGGAAAGTCATGAACAGGATGATGGCCAATGTGTAGTAGATGTTGACGACCAGCAGCCGGCTGCTTTCGCTCTGGATCCGGTCATAGCTGTATTTCTCGACCAGATACCAGGGGGTGTTGGCGATGGGCTCCTTCAGGAGGAGGTAGTTGCCGTTTCCGGACGTGGAGGACGAGCCGTCCGCTTCAGTGCCCGCGGCCATTCCGATCTGCTTCTTGTCGACGTGGGAGACGATGGTGCCGTCCTCCGCCTCGATGAAGATGTCCACGCCGTCGGACAGGGAACTTCGGTACATCTGCTCGAGGTAGGACTCCTCGACGCCGATGCGGGCATATCCGATGGTCGTCGGAACCGCGATCTCCTTGTCGCTGATATATTGGATCCGAATCAATGCGTAGACGTACCATCGACGGTATTCGTTCAAGGTCGGACCGACCCAGAGCGTCTCCCCCTTCGTGGCGGTCAGACGGTCTGAAAGCGCGACGTCGAGGTAGGTGTCCTGACCGTTGATGTTGCTCAGGATCAGACGGTTCTCGATATCGTAGACGCTGATCTGGCTGTAGTACTGCCCGACCTCCATCTTCTCGTTCAACTTTCGGAAGATGGTATTGGAGTCGCTTCGGGTTTCCTTCGGAGCGGAGATGAACTGCTGCACCGTCCGATCATAGAGGATGCTGCGCCCGATGGTGTCGTTCTGCTGGAGAAGCGAGACGAGGTTCTCCTGCATCTGGTCGAAATTGATGCGGATGGACTTCTCGATTTCGTTCTCCATGATTCGAATCGAGCCAAAATGGTATAGCGTCGTGAAGAGGGACACGGGAATGAAAAGGACTGCGAGGAAGTAGAAGATGAACTTCGTTCGAAGCGAGACCCGGCTCCGCGCGGCGAGTTCGATATGGTAGACGGAATTCTCGTCGGAACCCTTGTATTCCCTCAGCTTGCGGATCAGTTCGCGGAGAAGTCGCATGGTGCCGTCGAGCAGGAACTTCGAAAGCGGAAACGTCAGGAAGAGGCAGAGGAGCAGGACCAGGAGCATGATGCGCTGCAGGTTCTCCATCTGGCTCTTGAAATCATCGAGGTTCTTCAGATAGAGGATCTTCCAGCCGTTCACGTATGCGTTCACGGAGAAGCCCTCCATGGACTGTCCCCGAGCATCGATGGAGATCCGGCTGATGTCGCCGGACGTGGTCTGGGAGGAATCCAGGCGAGTCTGGCTGGTCAGGAGATCCGTGTTGCTCCAGGCGACATGGTCGACGGTGTTGTAGAGGGCGATGTCCTTCTTGCCGCTGAAGATGCTCTCCAGCATCGATTTCTTCGAGATGACGAACACGCAGCCGTATTCGATGCCATTGCGCACCAGCAAACTGCCGTAGCTGACCTGGGACAACAGGACGTTGAGGGAGGTGTGGACGGTGGGCACGATGATGTCCTGGTGGACCGAGGCGTCGAGCTCGAAGAGCCGAGGCGCTTCCGATGACCTAAGGACCGAGTAGATCGCGGTGCTGTCGACGACGTTCTGGTAGCGCACGTTGTAGAATGTCGTCGCGCCGGTCGTGTAGACGGCGTCGTTCGTGAGGACGACGATCGATTCCACGTTCTTGTCATGGAGCTTCAGCTCTGAAAGGGAGGCTTCGATCTGCCGCGTGAGCTGGAGGTTCAGGAACTTGTCGTTGTTGGCGAGATTGACTTCGTAACGCTTCAGGTCCTCGATCAGGGCGTCGTCGTTGGCTATGAGTTGGGCGATGTTGCGGATCTCGGTGAGGTTGAATTCGAGCTTCTTGTTGATCTGGAAGAGCTCGCTCCGCTTGATGTCGTCGACGGATCCGTTCATCATGGCGACCGAATTCTGGTAGGAGATGACGCTGATGGCGACCAACACGAGCACGACCATGCCGACGGACACGATCAGGTTGGAGGTCTGCATCCGGATGCGGAAGGGCTTCTTGAACAGGGAGATCTTCCTTGCCATCAGTCGACGACGATCCTCCTTCTGTAATTGAGGGGCGTGACGCCCGTGATCTTCCGGAAGGCCTTGCAGAAGTGGGCCGTGTCATAGAATCCGACCAGCCCTGCGATGTCGGTGATCTTGTAGTCGTAGCTCTCCAGAAGCTTCTTCGAGCGCTCGATCCGGAATTCGTTCAGGTAGTCCGAGAAATTGACGCCGGTCTTCTCCTTGAACAGGACACTGAAATAGGAGGGGTTCATGAAGACGACCGCTGCGGCATCCTCGAGCTTGACCTTCTTGCTGAAGTTCTCCTTGATGTAGTCATGGATCTTCCGTACGAAGACGTCCTTTTCATTGAGCCGGGCAGGTGCCTGCGCCAACTGGAGGAAGTGGTCCTCCATTCGCTTTCTGAGGTCGTCGATCACGAATCCGGTTCCCAGGTCCTTCTCGGTGAACTCGAAGCCAAGGTCGTCGCCGGCGCCTTCCTTTTCCCGAAGGAATCGCTTCACGGATAGAGCCAGTCGAAGGCAGCGTTCGAGAACCCACTCGACCTCGGGTGCCTGGCTCCGGATTTCGCTGAAATAGTTCATCATGAGGTTGCGGATGTGGGCGGCATCATTGCGGAACACGCTTTCCGCAAGCTCCTGTCCGAGTTGGTCGAGCTTCTGGAGGAGCGCCGGGGAAGCGCTCTTCATGAGGACGTCATAGGCGAGGTTGAAGGTGTTCCGGCCCTTGTAGAAGCCGGCTCGGATGCCCTGAATGGATTCCGAATAGGCCTTTCCGACCTCGGAGAGGTCGTGGGATTCACTGACGCCGCAGACGAAGTCGAATTCGCAGTGGCTCCCGAACCTTGACTTCAGTTCCTCCAGGAACGCCTTCACGGCGCGCTGGTGGAGAAGGGAAGACCCCGTGAGGATGGCTGCGAACTGGGTGGAGTCGAACTGGCAGAACTCGAGCTTCCAATCCTTCGAATCAGGACAAGTCTCGAGTGCGTCCCGGACCGCTTCCTGGACGCGGACGGCGTCATCCGCGACAGTGGCGCTCAGTGGGT
Source organism: uncultured Oscillospiraceae bacterium (assembly GCA_964579735.1). GTDB lineage: Bacteria > Bacillota > Clostridia > Saccharofermentanales > UBA5734 > CAILLO01. The sequence goes on from CAZOHH010000039.1 coordinate 3,870, forward strand.
TCAGGCGGTAGACGAGACACCTCACGCGGGAGACCTCCATGGCGAGGCCATAGGTCTCGATCCCCTCCTGAACGGCTGCCGGGTCCTTGAGCCTGGACTCCAGCAGATCCCGGAGAAAGGCGTAGCGTTCGATGCGGAGATAGCGGTTGCGGTTGTCGACGAGTTCGGACAGGGTCGCCATCTCCTTGTCCTGGGCGGCGATTTCGTCGCGAAGCGTAGTGAAGAGATCGATGATCTCCTGGCTGGAAGTGGGCTTGAGGATATAGGCCCGGGCTCCGTACCCCATCCCCGCGCGCGCATAATCGAAGTCGTTGTACCCGCTCAGGATGACGGTCCGAATGCCCTGGTAGCGATGTTGAATGGTCTTGAGGAGTTCCAGTCCATCCATGACGGGCATCCGGATATCGGTGAGAACCACGTGGGGACGTTGGGCCGCGATGGACTCGAGGGCCTGCTTCCCGTTCTCGGCCAGACAAGGCTCTTCGAAGCCCAGATCCGCCCAACGGAAGTTGTTCTTCAATCCGTTGCGGATGATCTCTTCGTCGTCGACGATGAGAAGCCTGTACATGGGCCTGCCTGCCTTTCCGCGGGGAAGAACGAATGGCAATGGAACGATCGTCGGATCGTGCCGATTTACAGGGCGAGCATATCATAGGCATGACCCAAAGGATATACTTTATCCTTCGAAGATAATACAACAAAAGGCACCCTCGATTCGTATAATCACAGTGTATGGTCCATGGTTCCACACCGAATCCGAGGAGGGCGAATCTATGTCGGTCGAGTCGATCGGGAAGTCTGTTTTCCACGTTTCCCCGCAGGGCGACGACCGCAATCAAGGAACGCTCGAAGCCCCCTTCCGGAGCGTCGATGCGGCGGTCACTGCAGTGCGCACGGTCGTCGACGGAGCCCGGGAGGACGTCGTGGTCTACCTGCATGAGGGCGTCCACACGATCGACCGCACGATTCTCCTCGCGCCGGAGGATTCCGGGCGGAACGGCCGACGGGTCATCTACCGCGCCTTCCCCGGCGAAACCGCCGCGATTTCCGGCGGCGCGACGGTCGGCGGGTGGGAACCCGACCTCACGAGCGGCATTCCGGGACTCTGGAAGACCCACCTGCCGCTCATCGAGAACACCCGCAACCTCTACATCGACGGCCGGCGGGCCACGCGGGCGAAGAGCTCCGAGAAGACGACCAACGGCTGGGACCTGCTCAAGGACCCCGAAATGGTCCTCCACAACCGCATCGGCTCCTACACGGGATATCTCGGCGAGCTGCTCATATACGAAGGCTACCGGACGACCCGCAAGGAAATGGCGGATTGGCGCAACCCCACGGACATCGAATTCGTCTACGACGTGGGCTGGACCCACTGCATCTGCCCCGTGGACGCGATCGTCCCGGACGGGGACGGCGCCATCGTGCGCATGCGGAATCCCTGTTTCAAGGACTGCCTGGTGAAGGGCGGCGTGCAGATCGGCAGCCCGAACTACCTGGAGAACGCCTTCGAACTGATGGACGAGCCCGGTGAGTGGTACTTCGACCGCACGGAGCGCGTCCTCTATTACATTCCGCTGGAAGGGGAGGACATGGCGACGGTCGAGGCAATCGTCCCGACGGTCGAATGCCTGCTGGACTTGAGCGGAAGCTACGACCGGCCCGTCGAGAACGTCGCCTTCGAAAACCTCACGTTCCGCCACTCCACGTGGCTGAAACCCTCGCTTGTCGGTCACGCCGAGACCCAGGCCAACCTCTCCAAGAACTCCGACGACGACTTCAACACCCACTCCTCCTTCGTCAAGCCGCAGTCCGCCGTCCACCTCTCCGCCACGCGGAACATCGCCTTCGAGGGGTGCACGTTCGAGTCCCTGGGCTGCACCGCCATCGACATCGAGAACGGCGCTATCTGCACCGTGGTCCGCGGCTGCGAGTTCAAGGACATCTCCGGCAGCGGCATCATGATCGGCGGCTTCACATTGGAAGACGCGCACCCCGCGGACCTCCGGCGGACCGTCACCGGCACCCTCGTGACGAACAACTTCCTCCACGACATCGGCGTCGAGTACCGCGGCGGCGTGGCGGTCCTGGCCGGGTACGCGCACGGGACGACGGTCTCCCACAACGAAATCCGTCACTGCTCCTACACGGGGATTTCCATCGGCTGGGGTTGGGGCTACTGGGACGAGGATTCGGATGCCCGGATCACACACAAGCCCCCGGTATTCTACCCCCGTTTCCATGAGCCGACGGTGGCAGGGGAGAACCACATCGAGTACAACCACATCCACGATGTCCTGGAGAAGCTCCATGACGGCGGCGGCATCTATACGCTCTCCCTGCAGGCGGGCTCCACCATCCGAGGCAACCTCGTCCACAACAACGGCCGCTTCACCGGTGACCGCTACGACAAGGACATGCTGGTCGGAAACGCCACGACCCTCCCCAAGGAGGAGCTGAAGAAGCTCGAAGGGCTGAAGGGATTTCCCGGCGGCATCTACCTGGACGAGGCCAGCGGCGGCTTCGACGTGAGCGAGAACATCGTCTACGACGTCGCGATTCCCTTCAACTACCATGACGTGGGGATGAACGGCCGCTTCGGCACCAACCGCATCCATGACAACCATTTCAACATCCGCCCCGAGGACCCGCGCTTCCCGGTCGACCTAGCCGACAAGGCCGGGCTCGAACCGGACTTCAGGCACCTGACGCAGCGTTCTTGATTCCCGGAACGGAGGCAGCCCGCATGGCTCGGATCCACCTGGTCTGCAACGCCCATATCGACCCGGTCTGGCTCTGGGAGTGGGAAGAAGGGGCCGCGGAAGCCGTCTCCACCTTCCGGACAGCCGCCGATTTCTGCGAACGCTACGATGGATTCGTCTTCAACCACAACGAGGCGATCCTGTATCAGTGGGTGGAGGAATATGAACCCGCGCTCTTCGAGCGGATCCGCCGGCTCGTGGCGCAGGGGCGCTGGCACGTCTGCGGCGGCTGGTACCTCCAGCCCGACTGCAACATGCCCTCCGGAGAATCCCTGGTCCGCCAGATCCTTCTGGGGCGGGTCTATTTCCGGAACCGCTTCGGCGTCGAGCCGACGACCGCGATCAACTTCGACCCCTTCGGCCACTCCCGGGGACTGGTGCAGGTCCTCGTGAAATCCGGATACGACTCCTATGTCTACTGCAAGCCGAACGAAAAGGAGTGCCCGGTGCCTGCACAGGACTTCCGCTGGGTCGGAATCGACGGTTCGTCCGTCAAATGCCATTGCGGGTTCAACAACTACCTGACGCTTCGCGGCGAAGCCTGCGCCAAGGTCGAAGCCTGGCAGGAGGCAAATCCGGACCGCTCGGAGGGAATGATCCTCTGGGGCATCGGCAACCATGGGGGCGGCCCCTCCCGCGTGGACCTGGAAGGCCTGGCGGAGCTGGGGCGGCGGGCGGCAGGCCCGGAGCTGATCCACTCGACGCCGGAAGGCTATTTCCAGGGATTGGCGCTGGATTCCCTCCCGACGTTCGCGAAGGACATAAGGCCCTACGCCGTGGGATGCTACACGTCCCAGGTCCGCATCAAGCAGCGGCACCGCCTGCTGGAGAACGAGCTCTACATGACCGAGAAGATGCTTTCCAGCGCGGCGCTCCAGGGTCTCCTCCCGTACCCGTCCGCAGACCTCGCGGCGGCGGTCCGGGACCTGTGCTTCTCCGAATTCCACGACATCCTGCCCGGGTCCTCCATCCAGCCCGTCGAGGAGGCCGCCCTGCGACTTCTGGACCATGGCCTGGAGACCGTCTCCCGCCTGCGGGCGAGGGCCTTCTTCGCGCTGTCCGCCGGACAGGAAAAGGTGGAAGAGGGTACGATTCCCGTCCTGGTCTACAACCCGCACCCGTACCCGGTCCGCGGAATCTTCGAATGTGAATTCCAGCTCGCCGACCAGAACTGGAAAGACAGCTACTCCCTTCCCGAGGTCTACCACGACGGTCGCAGGATTCCGAGCCAGAACGAGAAGGAGTACAGCAATCTGAACCTGGACTGGCGAAAGCACGTGGTGTTCGAAGCCGAGCTCGAGCCTTCCAGGATGAATCGCTTCGACTGCCGGATCCGGGTTCTCGAATCGAAGCCCACACCCGCCCTTCGCCCGGAGAACGGCAAGATCCTTTTCCATACCGATGAACTGGAGGTCGAGATCGACTGTCGGACCGGGCTGGTCGACCGCTACCGCGCGAACGGGATGGACTGCCTCCAGGCGGGCGCCTTCCGGCCGCTCGTGATGATGGATGACCAGGACCCATGGGGTCTCGAGGTCACTGCGTTCCGAACCGTCGCGGGAGCTTTCGCTCTCATGGATCCTGCCGATGGCACCGCATTCTCCGGACTCCGGGGCGAGCCAGTGGAATCGGTCCGGGTCATCGAGGACGGCGAGGTCAGGACCGTCATCGAAGCCGTGATGCGATACGGCGGTTCGACGCTGTGCCAGACATATCGGCTTCCGAAGCGGGGGACCGAAATCGAGGTCGAGGTCCGCGTGTTCTGGAATGAAAAGGACCGGATGTTGAAATTGTCTGTGCCGACCGTATTCCACGGTGGCATATACCGCGGGCAGACCGCATTCGGCGCGACGGATCTCCCGGACGATGGGAGCGAGACCGTGGCGCACCAGTGGACCGGGGTGTTCTCCTCGGAGGCAGGGCAGGCGCTGACCTGCGTGAACGAGGGCTCGTACGGCTCCGACTGCCTCGACGGCGAGATCCGCTTGTCGCTGCTCCGGTCGCCCGGCTACTCCGCGCTCCGCATCAACGACCGTCCGGTCATGGCCGTGGGACGATTCTCTCCCCGAATCGACCAGGGGGAACGGGTCTTCCGGTTCTGGTTCAACGCCGGAGAATCGGCAGAGCGAGCGGCGTCCGTCGACTCGGAGGCCGCGCTGCACAATCAGAAGCCCTTCGCGCTTTCGTTCTGTCCTTCCGGCGAAGGCCGGACGCCGGAGCCGCTCGTCCTCCTGGAGGGCGGAACGGTTCAACTGTCCGCATTCAAGAAGGCGGAGGATCCGGCCGACGAGGAAGGCTACGTCGTGCGGCTGTATGAAGTCTCCGGGCAGGCCAGTGCGACGAATCTGCGCATCCCGCCCCTGGGAATCTCCGAAGAAGTCCGGTTCGGGGCCTTCGAAGCCGTCACGTTCCGAGTGGATGCGCGGACGCGCGTCCTGACCCGCCTGGATATGACGGAACGGTCCATCGAAAAGCAGCAGGAGGATTAGCCCATGGGAACGATCGCGCTGAACGGCACATGGAAGCTCCATTATGCGCTGGAACGAAAGGACGCCCCTGCGTCCATCGAGGAGGTCCGACGGCTCGGCTGGCCGAACATCGCCGCCGAGGTGCCCGGAAACGTCGAACTCGACCTGTGCCGAGCCGGCGTCGAGGAGGACCCGTTCTTCGCCGAGAACCTCTATCACTTCCGGAAGTACGAGTTCCACCAGTGGTGGTTCGAACGGGAGTTCATCGTCCCGGAGGGGTTTCCGGAGGAGGAGGCCGTGCTCCGCATCTCCGGCCTCGACACGTTCGGGACGGTCTGGGTGAACGGCGCTTTCGTCGGCGAGACGGACGACATGATGCTGGAGTACGAATTCGACGTCACGGAGCATCTGCACCCCGGTGCGAATGCGATCGTCGTCCGGATCCGCTCTTCCGTGAACCAGGCAAGGGACTGCGAATACCCAGTCAGCGTCAAGGGCGCGGGCTGGGAGCACATCGACGAGATGGTCCGCATCCGCAAGCCGGCCCACAGCTTCGGCTGGGACATCGCGCCGCGCCTGCTCTCCGCCGGTCTCTGGCGCGATATCGGCATCTTCTCCCGGAGCCGCACCCGCCTGAAGGACGTCTACTACGGCGTGCGCAAGCTGGAGCGCGACCATGTGGACCTGGTGGTGCGCTTCCGCTACACCACGGACGAACCGATGCTGGAAGGCTTTTCGGTGCGCGTCCGGGGCCGGTGCGGCGATAGCGCGTTCGACCACGCGGTCCCGACGCAGTTCTGCTCGGACGAGGTCTACCTGACCCTTCCGGAACCGAGGCTCTGGTGGCCCGCCGGGTACGGCGCGCCCGACCTGTACGACGTCGTGTTCGAGCTGCTGTTCGAGGGCCGCGTGGTCGACGAACGGCGGGAGCGGATCGGCATCCGGACGATCGAATTCGACACGAACTTCGCTCCGGGCGAAGGGGGCCGGTTCAAGATCCTCGTGAACGATACCCCCATCCTGTGCAAGGGGACCAACTGGGTCCCGCTGGACGCGATGCACAGCCGCGACAAGGACCGCCTCCAAAGGGCGCACGACCTGCTGGTCGAAGTCGGCTGCAACATGGTCCGCTGCTGGGGCGGAAACGTCTACGAGGACACCGCATTCTTCGACCTCTGCGACGAGCGCGGCATCCTGGTCTGGCAGGACTTCTCCCTGGCCTGCGGCATCTATCCCCAGGACGACGGCTTCCTGAAGCAGATCGAGACGGAGGCGACCGCGATCGTCCGCAAGCTGCGCAACCACGCCTCGCTCGCCCTCTGGTGCGGCGACAACGAAGTGGACATGATGTACTACTTCTTCGACGTGCGCCACGCGCACGCCCGATACAACCGGATCACGCGGGAGCTCCTCCCCCGGGTGGCGGGCAGCCACGACCCCTTCCGATATTTCCTCCCGTCCTCCCCCTACCTGACGGAACCCGTCACGACCGACCTGGGCGGCCCCGAGCAGCACAACTGGGGCCCTCGCGACTCGTTCAAGGGCGCCTACTACCAGCACACGACGGCCCATTTCATCAGTGAGATCGGCTACCACGGCTGCCCCGCCATCTCCTCGATCCGGAAGTTCATCTCGCCGGAGTTCGTCTGGCCCTACCGGAACGACGAATGGGCGACCCACAACACGCAATACATCCGCCTGTCGCGCGACCGCGGCTATGACCGGAACGAGCTCATGGCCGACCAGATCGGCAACCTGTTCGGCTTCGACGCCGACACGCTCGAGGACTTCGCCTCCTCGTCGCAGATCTGCCAGGCCGAGGCGAAGAAGTTCTTCGTCGAGATGGTGCGCTTGAAGAAGTGGCGCCGAACGGGCGTGATCTGGTGGAACCTCCTCGACTGCTGGCCCCAGTTCTCGGACGCCGTGGTGGACTACTACTTCTCGAGGAAACTGGCCTACTTCTACATCCAGCGCTCCCAGCAGCCGATCTGCCTCATGGTCGACGAGGCGGAGAACTGGCACCACGCCGTCGTCCTGGGCAACGACTCCCGCACGGACGCCGAAGTCCGCTTCACCGTCGAGGACGGGGACACCGGCGAAGTGCTCCTTTCCGGCCGGACCCGCTCGCCCGCCAACGAGAACCTCGTCGTCGGCAGCGTGAAGGCCTATGCCGGAAAACAGCGTCTGCTGCTCCTCCGTTGGGAGATCGACGGAGACGGGAAACCCCATGCGAACCACTATGTGTCCGGACACCCCCCGCTGGACCGCGCGAGATACGCCGGCTGGCTGAAACGGATCGAGGCGCTGCCGGAAGCCTTCGACAGCGAAACCTGCTGGAAGGGAACCGACTGATGGCTGACATGGAACTGGGCTACCCCTATCTGGAGGACTTTCCCGATTCGGCCGTGACGCTGGCGTTCGACGAGGTCGGACCCACACGCGTCGTGGTAGCTCGTCGCGTCGAGGGGGCCGAAGGTCTTCTCGGAGGCCGGTGCGAAGCAAAGGTCCTCTGCAGCGAGGGAGATGCGGAAGTCGTCCTCGATTTCGGCGAAGAGCGCGTCGGGGACTTCCATATGGACTTCGACGCAACCTCGACGGTCGAGGTCGAGGTGGTCTACGGCGAATCCTATGAGGAACTGTTCGCGGACCGCGCGCTCGAACTCACCTGGTACCACTTCCCACGGGACCGCTACGAAATCGCTGGACCAGGTCGAAAGACGCTGCGCAGTCGGGGACGCCGGGCTTTCCGCTATGTCCGCATCCTCGCCGGGAAATGCGGCGGGGACGCGTCGATTTCGGCGGTGTCCCTCACGCGGTCGCAGTATCCGGTCGAACCCCTCGGGAATTTCACCTGCTCGGACCCTCTGCTGAACCGGATCTGGTCGGTTTCCGCCAACACCGTGAAACTCTGCATGCAGCGATTCTACGAGGACGGCGTCAAGCGGGACGGCCTCCTATGGGTGGGCGATGCCCGCGTGGAGGCACTCTGCGGCCACGCCGCGTTCGGCGACACGGAGCTCGCGCGCCGGGCGCTCCGCATGTTCGCCGCTACCCAGCGCGAGGACGGCGCCATCCCCTCCTGCGCCTCCAAGGCCGGAGGACACCAGCACACCGACCGCATCGAGTACATGGCGGAAGTGCATCTGGGCGTAGGACAGTGGATCATCGACAGCTACTGCACGGATTTCGTGTCCATGCTGAAGGAGTACCATGACTTCTCCGGGGACGATTCGACGCTGCAGGCGCTCTGGCCGACCACGATACGGACCCTGGACTACCTTTGCACCGTCGTGCCGCTCGACCCGATCGACCCGACGCGTTTCATCACGGACGAGAACACCAAGGTCCGGGACTCCTGGTGGGCCTCGCCCGGCGTCTTCCTCATGCAGCTGCTCTGCGCCCTGACCGATGCGGATACCCTGGCCGGACGGCTCGGGGACGAAACGCGCGCCGCGTACTGCCGGACCCAGGCCGACCGCATCAAGGGGCTCCTCCAATCGAAGTACCTCCTGCCGGAGGAGGGCTGCTATGCCGACCTGCCCAGGGAGCCCGGCACCGCCCCGGAGATCAGCTGGCACGTCAACGCCTTTGCCGTGCTCGCCGGTCTTCCGGAGACGAAGGGAGACGCAAGGGTCCTGATGGAACGGCTCGACCCGATGGAGGATGCGGCCTATCCCATCGCGGGATTCATGAAGCACTGGGTGCTCCAGAGCCTTCTGGAAGCCGGCCGCGAGGGGAAGGCGATGGACGACCTCCGCGTCTACTGGGGCTTCATGCTGGAGCGGGACGCGACGACGTTCTGGGAGAAGCTCGACCTGCGCCACCCGGAGAAGATCCTCCAGAACCCGCTGGTCAGCCGCTGCCACGCCTGGACCGCAGGCCCCTGCGCCCTGCTGCCCGACCATGCGCTCGGCGTCCGCCCGGCATCGCCCGGGTATGGAAAAGTCACCATCGCCCCACAGACCCTGGGGTTGGACTGGGCGGAGGGGACCGTCCCGACCCCGAAGGGCGGCATCCGCGTCGCCTGGTCGAACACCCCAAGCTTCCACGGCAGCGTGACGCTTCCGGTCGGGGTCTCTGGAGAAATCATCCTTCCGGCTCGAGACGGCGGTACGGCCCGAATCCTCCCGGTGGGACCCGGGAAGACCCGCTTCGGCGAAGATGACGAAGGAGAATCGAAATGATCTACAAGGACGACTGGGAACTGTGCCAGAAGAGGTTCGACGCCTTCTGGGCGGGGGACATGCTGGACCGCTGCAGCATCAGCGCGACCTCCCTGCGGAAGAACCCGCTGCCGACCTCCCTGCAGCGGCTACCGGTCCGCACCAAGGAGGAGCGCTGGCTGGATGCCCCGCGGACCCACCACAACAACGAGATCGGCTGCCACGAGGTCTACCTCGGGGGCGACGCCTTCCCCAATTATTTCGTGAACCTGGGTCCCGGCGTGGTCGCCGCCTTCATGGGTTCTCCCTACCTCGTGGCGGAGGACACCATCTGGTTCGACCGCGAGCCGATGATCCCAGACTGGGAGCATATGCCGGAGATCCGCCTCGACCGTAACAGCCCGATGTGGAAGACGGCCTGGAGCATGACCGAATACTATGCGCAGCGGGCGGAAGGCAAATACATCGTCTCGCTGACCGACCTCGGCGGGAGCCTCGACATCGTGGCATCGCTCCGCGGGTCCCAGCCCCTCCTGATGGACCTCTACGATGAGCCGGAGCGAGTCCTCGACCTGATCGCGAAAGTCGACCGGATCTGGCTCGAGAGCTACGACGCATTCCAGAAACTGATCGCGACCGGGCAGGAGGGGACGACCACCTGGATCCCGCTCTGGTGCAGGGACCGCTACTACACGCTGCAGTGCGACTTCTCGGCCATGATTTCCCCCGGACAGTTCGAGCGGTTCGTCCTCCCGTCCCTTGTCGGTCAGACCGACTTCCTGGACCGCTCCATCTACCATCTGGACGGACCGGGCCAGCTCGCGCACCTCGACATGCTCCTCGACATCGACCGACTGACCGGGATCCAGTGGGTGCCCGGCGCCGGCATCCCCGACGAGATGGACGAGAGCTGGTTCCCCCTGTACCGGAAGATCCAGGCCCGGGGCAAGAACCTCGTCCTCTCCTGCCAGGACAATTCGAAACTGGAGCGGCTGCTGGACAACATCTCCCCCGTGGGACTCTACATCGGCACGTCATGCCCGACCGAGGACGAGGCGGCCGAACTGGTGAAGAACGTCGAGAAATGGAGCGCGGCGGCGGTCCGTCGGACGGCGGGCCTGCCCCGTCTGGCGCGATGACCTTCCGGGAGCGCGTGCAGGCGGCTTTCGCCCACCGGGAGGCCGACCGGGTCCCCAAGGGCGAACTCTGGGTGGACGGCGGGCTGGCCAACCGCCTGATGGGCACCGGCTACCCCCTCGACTACCTCCATTTCGAGCGCGACCGGGCGGTCCACGAATTCCTCCGAATGGACCTGGTGAACGTCGGGGACTGGCCCTCCGAGCGGATCGGCGTCGATGCCGCGGGGATTCCGAAATACCGCAGCGTCTACGGGTACGAGTACATCGACAACGGCATCAGCCGGCACCTGACGAAACCCGCGCTGGAGGACCTGGAGGACGCGGACGCCTATCCCGTCCCGGATATCCGAAGGGTGTCGGGCGCACTCGTCGAGCGCTTCGCGAAGGAAACCGACTTCTTCGTCACGGCGCAGATCGGCGGACCGGTCAGCATGCTGGACGAGATGTTCCCCATGGAGGACTTCCTGGTGAACGCCGTCCTCGACACGAAGCACATGAGGACCGTCGCCGAAAAGGTCATGGCGTACGAGATCCAGAAGGCGCTGCTGTTCCTGGACTGCGGAGCCGACGCGATCGTCGTCGCCGACGACATCGCCTTCAACTCGGGAGTCTTCCTCCCTCCGGCCGTGATGGAGGAGCTCGTCTACCCGCTCTATCGCCAGGCCGTGCGGGAGATCCGCAAGCACCGCGACGTGCCCATCCTGTTCCACTCCGATGGCGACTTGAACTTGGCGATGGACCGGATCGTCGAATCCGGATTCGATGGACTCCAGTCCCTGCAGCCCTCGGCCGGCATGGATATCGCAAGGATCAAGCGGGAGTACGGCGACGTGCTGTGCCTCATGGGCAATCTCGATCTGGACTACCTCATGACGCTGGGCAGCCCTGCCGAGGTGGAGGAGGCCGTGAAGCGCCTCATCGACGTGGCGGCTCCGGGTGGAGGCTTCATCCTGAGCACGTGCAACACGCTCATCGGGGCGATTCCAGAGGCGAACGCCCTCGCCATGTGCCGGACCGCGGATACCTACGGGACCTACGGTCGATAGACCGACGAAGGAGGGTACGAAGATGGCCATCCTCATTCCACGGATGCAGTTCTCCGGGTCGGACAGCGCCCGGCAGATGAGCCGGATCTTCGCCGAGAACGTCTGCGATCTCCGGAGCAAGGTGGACCGCGGTGGAGACGCGCGGTACGGAGACGGATTCTTCCACACATCGACGGTGCCGCACGAGGGCACCTGCTACTACGACCACATGTGGTCGCGGGACGCCGGGCGCGGACTGATCGAGCTGTGCCGGCTGGGATTCGCCGAGGACGCGCTGCGCGTCACGCGGTTCTTCCTGGACCACGTCAGCTACGAGGACCACTGGGGGCGGATGATCGCCAAGGGCGGCGCCCGCGAGGAGCTGCTCATGGACTTCATGCGCTGCGAGACCGACGGCAACGCCATGGCCCTGCTCGGAATCTACAACACGTGGCGGATCAACGGGAGGACGACGGCGCTGGCGAAGGAGCTCCTCCAGGGCGCCTGGCAGGTGGTCCTCTGGGTGAAACGGGAGATGGACGCCTCGCCCTACGGGGACCTGATGCCCTGCGTCTCGGAGCTGTCGGGCAATCCGAATTCCGACTACCTCGTCTACGCGATCTATCCCAATTACGGCATGAAGACCGCCCTCTCCGGCCTTGCCGGAATGGCGCGGGCGGCCGGACTGACGCGCGAGGCGGAGGTGCTGGAATCCCTGCACGCCAGGCTGTCGCAGTCGCTGCTGGATCGCCTGGTCTCAGGGAGGAACGCGTTCTCGGACGGCTCGGGACTCGCGGTCTTCGAGGATCTGTCGCCGGTGCCCGAGGGCTGCTGGATCAACGGCATCGACGGAAGGAACGGCAAGGAGTATCTCTTCTCGGAGTGGGCGGGCACGTCCTGGCCGGTGTACCACTGGACCCGGCAGGTGCCCTTCGTCTTCGACAGCGACCTCGGGGAGCTGGGCCTCGTGGACGACCGTTTCCGGAAGGTCCAGACCGACAGCTACGCGTACCTGCATGCGAAGATGTGCGAGGGGCGGTTCTTCCGCAAGTACGGCTTCGTCAGCAACACGGCGTGGTCGGGGATGGGCGGACGGCACGACGACACCATGTGCGGATACGGGCAGGGGCTGATGACCCAGGCCTCCCTGGTGATGGACGACGTCAACACCTACACGAAACTGGTGGAGGGGATGGCCCGGCTCGCCTACGACGGGGACGTCGTCCAGCCGCTTTCCTTCGAGATGAACCCGTGGGTGTTCCACGAGTGCTTCTCCTACGAGAACTACGAAGAAGGGAAGGACCATACGTTCGGAGCGCTGTGCGAAGGGCGCTACGGCATCATGGACAATCCCGGGGACGAGGGCAATCTCGTGCAGGAGGCGGAGGCGCTGAAGTGCCTCACGCTGATGGCGGGCATCGACGACAGCCGCCCCGGCACGCTGCGGATCCTGCCGCGCCTGCCCTGGGACTGGGACCGCATCCACGTGAAGGACATGCCGTTCGTGGACGGCGAGGGGAATCTGGGGCGCATCGAATACACGCTGGAGCACGAGCGCTGGCTGCGGCGGGCGTCGATCCGGATCCACAGCTCGATTCCGGTCTCGGACTGCGAAGTGCGCATCGGGCCTTTCCCGGCGCACAATTCGTTCGTCGGCGACTCGCAGGCGCAACTGGAGCACACGAAGGGCGGCACCTGGATCCGCGTCACGGGACTTTCGGGAACCGACATGGAGTACGAGGTCTCCCTGGATGGGTGACGCCACCGATGCGCTGATCTACCACCCCGAGGACGGGGCCATCGCAGTCTGCGACGGGACGGCGGTCGGCAACCGTCCGCTCTACATGCACGGCGGAATCCACGCGCTGATCCATACGGGAGACCGCCCCGGCGTCCGCTGCGGCGGCGTGGATGGCGGGTTCGTCGGTATGCCCGGAATCCTGCGGGGCGGCAGGATCCGCTGGGTCGAGAATCTCGCGCACTGCACGATGCGCTACCGGCCCAACCGCACCGAGTGGACGTCGACGGACCGGGAACTGCCCGGCCTCTCCGTGACGTGCGAGGTCCTGCCGTTGTCGCGCGGCTTCGGCTGGGTGACATCGGTGAAGGCCGTGGGCACGCGGGCGGGGGACCGGCTGATCTGGCGGGTTCCGGAGCTTTCGGGCTTGCCGGACCTGCGCTTCGGGGTCGCCGGAACCCCATGCGAAGTCCCGGGGATAGGGAGAGGCTGGACCCTGGCGCTCGCGGACGGAGTCGAAAACGTCGCCCTCTACGCGGAAGCGGGGAGTGCATCCGACGTGACGGGTCCGGACGGAACCTCCGCCACGGTCTCGGAAGCACTTGCGGCGGCCCGCCGGCGTTGCGCCGAGATCGCGGGACACCTCGTCCTTTCCACGCCCGACCCGCACTTCGACGCCGCCGCAGGGATGGCCTCCTCGGCCCTGGACGGAGTCCATGTGGAGGACCCCCCTGCCTTCTACCACGCCGGAGACGGCTGGCGCTGCCTCTTCCTCGGCTGGCGCACGATGCCCGGCGCGACGGGTCTTGGCTGGCATGACCGGGTCAAGGCCTCCATCGCGCACTATCTGAAGATGCAGGTCCAGACCGACACCACCGGCGAGCGCGGCTTCACGGACGACCGCGACGACGTCCGCATGAGCCGGCAGCTCGAGGGCTCGCGCTACTTCGGCAAGGGGTTCATCCTCCAGCCGGAGACCGAGCGCAATCTCTACAACATGCAGACGCAGTTCTTCGACGGGGCCATCCACGCCTGGCGGTCGACCGGGGACCTCGATCTGGAGGCGCTCCTCCTGCCGGCCCTGGAGCTTCACGTCGAATGGGCGCGCGCCTGCTTCGACCCGGACGGCGACGGTCTCTACGACAGCTACATCAACGTCATCCCGACCGACTCGATGCAATATGGCGGCGGCGGGACCGTCGAGGAGTCCTCCTATCAGTTCAACGCCCGGACCGCTCTCGCGGAGATGTGCCGGAGGAAGGACGACCTAGCCGGCGCGGCGCGGCATGCGGCGGAAGCGGAGCATATCCGCACGGCGCTCATGGACACGCTCTACCTGAAGAAGGAGGGCCATTTCGCGGCTTTCCGGGAGCAGGGAGGACACCGCCGGATCCACAAGGACGCCTGGTTGTACAGCGAGTTCCTGCCCATCGACCATGGTGTCCCGTCCCCCCACGAGGCGCTGTCGGCGCTGCATTACACCGAGTGGGCCATGGAGCGCGTGCCGCTGGCCTGTGGCGGCGAGATGTGCTGGAATTCGAACTGGGTTCCGCAGAAGTGGTCGACCCGGTGGCTCTACGGCGGAGACAACTATGCGCTGGCCGGCGCCTATTTCCGGATCGGGCTCGGCGACGCGGGCTGGGAGCTGGTCCGCGGCAACCTGATGCAGAGCGCCTATGGCCTGCGGGGCGGCGGGGACTCCATCAGTCCCGGCGGCTTCAACTTCGGCAACGGGGAGGAGAACCTTCCCGCCGTGGATGTGACGGACATCACGAACGCCTTCGTGCCCGCCATCCTCGAAGGGATGTTCGGATACCGTCCCGACTACCCCGCTGGAATCGTGCGTATCCAACCGGCCCTGCCCTCGGAATGGGACCACGCCTCCATTCGGGTGCCGGACGCCTCGATTTCCTTCCGGCAGGAGCCGGGTGGCGATTCGTATCGGATCCACCTGGCTCGTCCGGCGCGGCTGGTCTTCCGACTGCCGGTCCGCGCGTCCCGGGTCGTTGCGGTGAAGGTCGGCGGACTGGCCGTTCCATCGTTCCAGGTCCTCCCGGGGTATGGATGCGCCATGCTGGAGTTCGAGTGTTCCATGACGGCTGAAGTCGATATCCTGGTGGAGCTCGAGGGACGCCGACGGCAGGCGCTGGACGTCGTCGAATCGTGCGAGGTAGGCGGTCGGATCCAGTTCTCGTCGCCCGACGGCCCGGTGCTGGAGGTGCTCGACCTGCAGGGCTTCCTTGGGGAGGTCCTGCCGGCGGACGGGAAGGCGCAAGCCCTTGCCGGCACGGATTGCGGCCACGCCATCGTGCTCGCGCGGATCGGAGCGGGGGAAGCGCCGTACTGGCAGGTCCACAAGCTCCACGTGCGCGACCCCGCAATGGAAGCGGCGCTGCGCGCGAAGACCCCGACGTCCGCTTCGCCGGACGCCGCCTTCCGCTGTCTCGACATGAGCAGGCGCCTCACCGCCGACGTGCGCTCCATCTACCGGCAGAAATACCTTTCGCCCCGCCCCGACACGGTCTCGGCGCGGATCGGGACCGATGGCTACAGCAACTGGACCTACCTCGCCTGGGGCAAGAGACCGCCGGAAATCGGACTGGAGCACCTCGATGCGCTGACCGCTTCGGGAAGGCTGCAGACACCGCAGGGCGTCCCGTTCCGCTCCATCGACAAGGACCGGAACATCGCATTCACGTCCCTCTGGGACAATTGGCCGGATAGCGTATGCCTTCCCGTCGGCGCAACGGCGGAGCGCGTCTGGCTGCTGGTCTGCGGCACGACGAACTGCATGCAGGGTGGCCTCGAGAGCGCGCGGTTCCGGTTCCGCTACGAGGACGGCGAGGAGGAGACCCTCGGCCTCGTCCACCCACAGAACTTCTGGACGCTGTGTCCGACCTGCGGCATCGACTACGACTACACGGAGGCCGGCTGGCCGCTCCCTGCGACGCCGCCCCCACAAGTCCAGCTTGGCACGAACTGCCGCGCGATGGTCCTCTCGTGGACGACGCGGCCCGGCAAGGTTCTTCGCGGAATCGAATTGGAATGCCTGTCCGAAGACGTCGTCGTCGGGTGGATGGGAACGACGTTGGAGGGCGCG
The DNA here is from genome assembly GCA_964579735.1 of uncultured Oscillospiraceae bacterium. Taxonomy (GTDB): domain Bacteria; phylum Bacillota; class Clostridia; order Saccharofermentanales; family UBA5734; genus CAILLO01. The sequence continues at coordinate 20,265 of CAZOHH010000039.1, forward strand.
AACCTTCCGGCAGAAGAATCAACGGAACCAACGGAGGAGAGATCATGAAGGCAGCCTATCTGAAAGCCCCCTTCCAGTTCGACGTTCGCGAGGTCGCGCTCCGGCCCCTCCTCGACGACGAGGTCCTCGTGCAGGTCAAGGCCTGCAGCGTCTGCGGTCACGACATGATCATGGCTTCGTCCGGAGCCGTCGATTGGCAGCCGTTCGGGCACGAGATCGCCGGCGTCGTCGAACGCGTCGGATCCCGGGTCCGCAATGTCGCGCCGGGCGACTGCGTGGTGCTCGAGAGCGGCACCTTCGACCGCTATTCGGACCTGTCCCGCAACGGTCGCGTCGACCTCGACAACAAGGGTCCCAATTTCTGGCTGAAGGGCGATGACGCCATGGGCTTCGCCGAGTCCATCATCGTGCCCGACGCCGTATGCGTGAAGTTCGAGGGACTTTCCTTCGAGGAGGTCTCTCTCGTGGAGCCGCTCGGCGTGGCCGTGGACCTCGTGACCACCGCCGACATCCGCCTGAATGACGACGTGCTGGTCATCGGCCTCGGCCCCATCGGTCTCATGGCGCTTCGGATGGCCCGCGCGATGGGCGCCCGGAAGGTCTACGGCGCGGAACTGTCGACTTGCGAGGCGCGCATCGCCATGGCCCGGAGATTCGGTGCCGATGAGATCATCTGTACCGACAAGACCCCGATCGAGACCTACCCCTTCGCCCGCGGCGGCGTGGACCGGGTGCTCGTCACGGCACCGCCGGCACTGATCCCCGCCGCGCTGGCGGCCGCCAACGTCGGCGCCATCGTGGCCTTCCTCGGCATCGACTACGGTCCCGGTGGGCTCGTGACCTTCGACTCCAATCCGTTCCACGTGAAGAAGCTGCAGCTGCGGTCCTCCTTCGCCTCGCCGGCACTCTACTTCCCGAAATGCCTCGACCTGATCCGGTCCGGCATCGTGGACACGAAGGCGCTCATCACCCACCGCTTCGCCCTCGGGGATATCGGAGCGGGCATCGCCGCGTTCCGGGACGACCGGGCGACGGGAATCAAAGCGGTCATGGTCGCGGAGGAAGAGACATGAAGACGGGATTCGGCATCATCGGGTGCGGCAACATCGCACGGTTCTACTTCCACGGACTCGAGGCCGCAGGGGCGCGGGTCGTGGCTATCGCGGACATCAACGCGAAGGCGGCTGAACCCTATGCCGCCAAGTACGGAGCGCGATTCATGACGGATTGGCGGGAACTGCTCGCCGACCCGGAGGTCACGGTGGTCTGCGTCCTCACCGGAAGCCGCCTGCACCGCGAGATCTGCCTGGCAGCCCTCGCAGCCGGCAAGGATGTAATCTGCGAGAAGACCATGACGAATGATGCCGATGAGGCGGCCGAAGTCGCCGCGGCTGCCCTCGCCTCCGGACAGCTGTTCTTCGCCGCCTTCATGAAGCGGTTCTTCCCCGCCGCGAAGAAGGCGAAGGAGCTGATGCCCCGGCTGGGCCGCATCTTCAGCGCCCAGGTGCGCGCCTTCCAGAACTGGGGGGACTTCTACAACCTCGACAGCGACAAGGGATTCGAATACATCGTCCGCAGCTACGGTGGAGCGGTCGTCAAGTGCGCCGGCAGCCACATGATCGACATGACCCTGGACCTGCTCGGCAGGCCGGAGAGCCTCTATGCCCATGTGGACTACGTGCCGGGATCAAGCCTCGACCGCAAGGCTTCGGCGCTGTTCGAGTACGCCAACGGGATGGTCGCGCACTTCGAGACGGCCGTGCACCCGCTGAAGAAGATCGGCTACGAGAGGAATTCCTGGGACGAATCCATCCGCATCTACGGGGTCGGCGGCTCGCTGGAGCTGTACACCACGATGTGGGACCATACCGGCAACTGCGCGGCGCTTCTCGTCCACTACGACGATGCGACGGGCACTTCGACGGAGTACCGATTCGATGTCGTGGACCCGTTCGACGCCGAGATCGCCCATTTCTGCACCTGTCTGGAGGAGCGGCGCCAGGAGGGTCCGGGTGTCATTGACGGATTCGCCGTCGACACCGTGATCTCCGCGATCATGTCCTCCGCGGCTGGCAGGATGCCGGTGCGGCTGGACTGGCGGGGGTTCTGACCATGGAGGAGTTGAAGGGATTCCGGGGCACGATCGACGAGCTGGCGTGGCTCGACCACACCCACCACATGGATCTGCCCACCGTCCAGGAGATGGCTTCGGGGAGTCTCGATTTCCTGGTCCGAACGCCCAACCCGGAGCTGGACTACGAATGCCGGTTCGCCCTCGGTCCTCTCGGCATCCCCTATCAGCATCCCACCATCGTGACTCCGAACGAATACGGCTTCGACCCGATCTCCCTCGCCGACACGGACGTGCGGATGGACCTGGTCTATCCCTACATGCGGGAAATCCTCGGCATCCCGACGGCGGGTCCGGTCGAAGCCGGCGTGCGGCGGCGGGTGGAGGGGTACCGGAATGCCGCAGGGTTCAGTGAAGTCAACCCGGCGGCCTTCACCGGCGCGCCGATAGAAGGCAAGTGGATCTCCCCCTGGGCGATGGCCCACCGCATCCTCACGCTCTGCGATGACCACGCCCACACGGGCGACGCGACGCTGCTGGTCGAGGCGCGGCATATCCTCGACTTCTGGACGGGACTTGCGACGGAATCCGACAACCACCTCTACATGGCCTCCGGTCCGGTCCCCTGGAAGGACGGCAAGTGGCTCGACGATGTGGGCTGGTGCGTCTACTACGCCCAGCACTACGCCTTCGTGCTGGA
>CAZOHH010000040.1:0-21824 GCA_964579735.1 uncultured Oscillospiraceae bacterium
AGAAGAATCAGTCATCGAGTTTCAGAACGCTCATGAACGCGTCCTGCGGAACTTCGACGCTACCCACCTGGCGCATCCTCTTCTTCCCTTCCTTCTGTTTCTCCAGCAACTTCTTCTTCCGCGTGATGTCACCCCCGTAGCACTTCGCGAGAACATCCTTGCGGAAGGCCTGGACGGTCTCACGGGCGATGATCTTGCCGCCGATGCAGGCTTGGATCGGAATCTCGAACTGATGCTTCGGGATGGTCTCCTTCAGTTTCTCCGCCATGCGACGTCCGCGGGCATAGGCCTTGTCCTTGTGCACGATGAAGGAGAGGGCGTCGACGACCTCGTTGTTGAGGAGGATGTCGAGCTTCACGAGTTCCGACCGGGCGTACCCGGTGAGTTCGTAGTCGAGGGAGGCATACCCTCGCGTCCTGGACTTGAGCGCGTCGAAGAAGTCGTAGATGATCTCGTTCAACGGCATGTCATAATGCATGTTCACGCGCTTCGGATCGATGTAGTCCATCGTCCTGAACGTGCCTCGCCTCTCCTGGCACAGTTCCATGATGTTGCCCACGTACTCGGTCGGCGTCATGATGTTGGCGCGCACGACCGGTTCCTCCATGAAGGAAATCTCCGTAACGGGCGGAAGATTCGTCGGGTTGTGGAGCAGGGTCATCTCGCCTGCGGTTCCGAAGACGCGGTACACGACGCTGGGCGCGGTCGTGACGAGGTCGAGAAGGAATTCCCTCTCGAGTCGCTCTTGAATGACTTCGAGGTGAAGGAGGCCGAGGAATCCGCAGCGGAAGCCGAAGCCCAGCGCCACGGAGGTCTCCGGTTCGAAGGAGAAGGCAGCATCGTTGAGCTGCAGCTTCTCGAGGGCATCGCGAAGGTCGGGATACTTTGCCCCGTCAGCCGGGTAGATTCCACAGAAGACCATCTGCTGGACCTTTTTGTACCCATGCAGAGGTATTTCCGTCGGCCGTTCGGCCAGGGTAACGGTATCCCCCACGTGCGTGTCGCTGACGTTCTTGATACTCGCCACGATGTAGCCGACGTCCCCGGACTGGAGGATCTCGGTGGGCAGCAGCTCGCCCGGGCGGAAGGTCCCCACCTCGGTGACGATGAATTCCTTGCCCGTGTACATCATCAGGATGCGGTCGCCGGGACGGAGTCTTCCGTCCATGACGCGCACGTGGACGATGACGCCGCGGTAGGTGTCGTATTTCGAATCGAAGATCAGGGCCTTGAGTGGGGCTTCCTCATCGCCCGTCGGGGCGGGGATGTGCTTGACGATCTGCTCGAGGACCTCGTCGATGTTGATGTCGTTCTTCGCGGAAACGAGAGGAGCCGTCGAGGCATCGAGGCCGATGATCTCCTCGATCTCCTTTCGAACGAGATCGGGTTGAGCGGATGGCAAGTCGATCTTGTTGATCACCGGCAGGATCTCGAGATTGGCATCGAGCGCCAGATACACGTTCGCCAGGGTCTGGGCCTCGATGCCCTGGGCGGCGTCCACGACGAGAACTGCGCCCTCGCAGGCGGCAAGACTTCGCGAGACCTCGTAGTTGAAGTCCACGTGGCCCGGTGTGTCGATGAGGTTCAAGATGTATTCCTCGCCATCGACGGTGGAATGATGCACCATGCGGACGGCCTGCGCCTTGATGGTGATGCCGCGCTCGCGTTCAATGTCCATGTTGTCCAGCACCTGGCTCTGCATTTCACGCAAGGTGAGAACGCCGGTATGCTCGATCATCCGATCGGCCAGCGTCGATTTTCCGTGGTCGATGTGGGCGATGATGCAGAAATTGCGGATGTGGCTCTGTCTTTCCGATGCCATGCCTAGGGAACCCCGATTCCACTGAACGGATAGAAGCGGAGCAGCACGTGGCCGATCACGCGTTCCTTGCCGATGGGTCCGAAGCGCCGGCTATCGAGACTCCCCTCGCGGTTGTCTCCCAGGACATAGAGCTCTCCATCCTTGAGGGTGACCTTCGAATAAGCAGGATTCCCCTCTTTCGTAGCCGACCCGTGAAGATACGGTTCCTCGATCGCGATTCCATTCCGGTAGACCCTGCCGTCCTTGATTTCGATCGTATCGCCGGAGAGGCCGATGACGCGCTTGATGATGTTCGTCTCGCCGATGTGGCCGGGCAGGCCCTGTGCGTCGACCGTGACGATGTTGCCGTAATGGATGCCGCCAAGCCATTTGCTGACCTTCTCGACGATCAGCTGGTCCCCGGTGTGGAGTGCGGGCTCCATGGAACTGCCGATCACTTCGTTGCGCTGGACAACGAAGAGAACGAGAAGAAGGCCGATCAGGATGGCGATCAGGATATGACGGAGCCAGTCGAGCACCTCGCGGAGCACGTCATGTCGTTTCTCGCTGTCGGGATTCATGAAGGGTCTCCTTCCATCAGACGGATTCCGAGTTCGTCGAGCTGTTTCGGGTCGACGTCCGAAGGAGCTTCGGTCATCAGGCAGGCAGCGGTCTGGACTTTCGGGAAGGCGATGACATCGCGGATGCTATCGCGCCCGGTCAGGAGCATCACGATGCGGTCGAGTCCGTAGGCAAGACCGCCGTGAGGTGGGACACCATAGCGGAAGGCGTCGAGAAGGAATCCGAAACGATGCTGGGCCTGTTCCTCGGTGAATCCGAGGAGAGTGAACATCCTCTTCTGGAGAGTCTGGTCATGGATGCGGATGCTGCCTCCTCCGAGTTCGGTGCCGTTCAGGACGATATCGTAGGCTTTGGCGCGCACGGAGCCCGGATCCGTCTCCATCGCGGCCAGGTCCTCGTCCATGGGCGAAGTGAAGGGGTGGTGCATCGCGACGTAGCGTCCGGCTTCCTCGTCGTATTCGAGAAGCGGGAACTCGGTCACCCACAGGAGCCGGTAATCCTTTTCCTTCAGCAATCCGAGGCGCCGCGCGAGTTCGCATCGGAGCTGTCCGAGGGCATCGAAGACAACCCTTTCGCTGTCGGCGACGATGAAGAGGACGTCACCCTTCCTTGCGCCGGCTCGCTCGATCATGGCATCGATTTCCACGCGGGTCAGCACCTTGAGAACGGATCCGCGGAGTTCGTCTTCCACGGAAATCCAGGCAAGGCCCTTGGCGCGGTAGGTTTTCACGAACTCGCCCAGAGCGTCGATTTCCTTGCGGCCCATGGAAGAGGCGCCCTCGGCGCGGATCAGTCTGACGCTTCCGCCTGAGACGACCGCGTCGGAGAAGACGCGGAATGCACTGTCCTTCACCAGGTCGGAGACGTCGACCAGCTCCATCCCGAATCGAAGGTCCGGTTTATCAGAGCCGTAACGGTCCATGGCCTCGCGATAAGTCATCCTTGGAATCGGCAGGGGGATCTCCACGCCGAGCAGCTCCCTGAATGTCAACGCCAGAAAGCCCTCGTTGACCGCTATCACGTCATCGACATCTACGAAGGCCATTTCAAGGTCGATCTGGGTGAATTCAGGCTGACGGTCCGCCCGGAGGTCCTCGTCGCGGAAACAGCGTGCGATCTGCATGTAGCGATCGTAACCGGCCAGCATGAGCAACTGCTTGAAGAGCTGTGGCGACTGCGGGAGGGCATAGAAGGTCCCATGGTGGACGCGGCTGGGAACAAGGTAGTCTCTTGCTCCTTCGGGCGTGCTTTTCGTGAGCATCGGCGTCTCGACTTCGATGAAGCCCTCGCGGTCGAAGTAGTCGCGGGCGAGCTTCGCGAGACGGTGGCGGAAGAACATCGTCCTCTGCATGTCGGGCCGTCGCAAGTCGAGGTAGCGGTACTTCAGGCGCAGTTGTTCGTTGGCCTGCACATCTTCTTCTATATAGAATGGAGGCGTCTCCGATTCGCTCAGGATTCGAACGCGGTCGATGCGGACCTCGATCCGTCCGGTGGGCATGTTCGGATTCGGTGACTTTCGAAGCGACACACATCCCATCACGGCGATGACGAACTCGCTGCGGACGCGGGTTGCGGATTCTCTCGCCTCGACCGGAGAGGACTCGTCGACGACTAGCTGGATCTCGCCGCTTCGGTCGCGGAGCGTGATGAAGACGACCCCGCCAAGGTCGCGTTGCTTGTGGCACCAGCCCATCAGCGTCACGTCCCGGCCCACGTCCTTCTCGCCGAGTTCGGCGCATCGACATGTCCTGTTCCAGCCCTTCATGCTCTCCGCCATTCGTACGTACCCCTTCCCTGTCCTTGAGCCCAGGCCCTTCGGGCGCCGGACATCAGTATCTCATCTCTTCGGCGAGATGGTCCAGCGAGACTTCGCGTTCCGAGCCATTCGCCATATCCCTCAGTTTCGCCTTGCCGGATTGGATTTCGTCCCCGCCGAGGACCATCGTGAAACGCACTCCCATGCGGTTGGCCGCCTTCATCTGCGCCTTGAGGCTGCGCTCGTTCCAGTCCGCTTCGCAGGAGATTCCCGCACCGCGCATCCGGTGGCAGAGACTTCGCGCGGCGGTGCCCGAAATGGAGTCCACCGAAGCGAGGAAGAGTGCAGGGGGTTCAGCCGCGCATGCTGAAATTCCCTGTGCGGCGAGTTCCATCAGAAGTCTCTCGACGCCGAGCGCGAAGCCGATTCCCGGGGTCGCAGGCCCACCGCAGGCTTCGACGAGTCCATCGTATCGCCCGCCTCCGCAAATCGTACCCTGGGTCCCCACGTTCTCGGACACGAACTCGAAGACGGTCCGGGTGTAGTAGTCGAGGCCGCGGACGATGCCGCGGTCGATCGCGTAGGGCACGCCCATGCCGTCCAGCTCGCGACGCAGTCCTTCGAAATGGGTTCCGCATGCCTCGCAGAGGTGGTCGAGTTGAGCCGGCGCACCTTCGATGAAGACATGGCACTTCGGTTCCTTGCAGTCCAGAACGCGAAGTGGGTTGCGCTCGAAGCGGTCGTTGCAGAGACCGCACATCTGCCCGAGATGCGGCCGTAGATAATCGCGGAGCTTTTCATTGTAGGCGGAGCGGCAGATCGGACAACCGATACTGTTGATCCGAAGTCCGGTGCGTGCCAGACCGAGTTCGTCGAAGAAGACGGAGAGAAGGCCGATCATCTCTGCATCGATCGACGGTCCCGCCGACCCGAAGGTTTCCGCGCCGAACTGGTGGAATTCGCGATAGCGACCCTTCTGGACGTTCTCGTATCGGAACGCCGTGATCAGATAGAAGAGCTTGACCGGAGAAGGGAGGCTCGGCATGCCGTTCTCGATATAGGCTCGGACCACGCCTGCGGTCCCTTCCGGGCGAAGGGACAGACTGCGTCCCCCCTTGTCAAGGAACGTGTACATCTCCTTCTGGACGATGTCGGTGGTGTCGCCGACCCCGCGCTGGAAGAGTTCTGTGTGCTCGAAGGTCGGGACACGGATCTCGGCATATCCGAATCGCGTGCAGACCGAGGCGTAGGCACGTTCGACGCGTTGCCATTCAGATGTCTCGTTCGGCAGGATATCGCGGGTTCCCTTGGGTGCTTTCATGGACGGCATGCGCACTCTCCTTTGCAATTAAAGTATTATACAATAACCCGAGGCCGTCGGGCTACCATCCGCGGCCTCAGGCAAGGAGCCCTGCCTCATGGACATGTGGATTCAGAGCGTCAGGCGGTGGATAAGTCGTTTACAGAAGTTTGGGTCCCAGCGGCCTGCCGCCAATCAGGTGCCAATGGAGGTGGAGCACGGTCTGGCCCGCCTCGGCGCCGCAGTTGGTGAGGAACCGGAACCCGCCGTCCGGAAGTCCGACCGCGGCGGCGACCTTCGGCAGTGCGCAGGCCAGTGCGGCAGCGACAGCCGGACCGTTCGGGTCGCGTCCCAGTTGCAGCACGTCGGTGAAGTGGATCTTCGGCACGACGAGGACGTGGACCGGCGCAACGGGATGGATATCGTGGAAAGCGATGAACATTCCGTCCTCATAGACGCGGGTCGATGGAATCTCCCCTCGGACGATCCGGCAGAAGATGCATTCGTCCATTCAGGCTCCGATCTGCGCCAGTGCGGTCTTCTCTGCTGCCTCGAGAGCAGCGGCGAGTCGTGATGGGTCCTTGCCGCCGGCCTGGGCCATGTCGGGGCGTCCGCCGCCGCCGCCGCCCGCCACTTTCGCGGCCTCCTTGAGGATGTTGCCGGCATGGGACCCCTTCGCGACCGCCTCGGGAGAGGCCATCGACACGAAAGAGATCTTGCCTTCCGTCACAGCGGCAAGGACGATGACGGAGGGTCCGAGAACGAGCCGCAGACCATCGGCCGCGATTCGAAGGGAATCAGCATCATGGGCTTCGACGCGTGCGAACAAAAGTTTCAGTCCGAACACTTCGATGGCCTTGTCGGAAAGGGTACCCGCGTGGCTGGCTGCGAGCTTCGCGGTCAGTTCCTCGACGCGCCGCTCGAGGGCGCGCGAATCGTCCTGGGCGAGCTGGGCTCGACGCACCAGATCACCGGCCGGACTCTTCAGGATCGCGGCGACATCGCGGATCACACGTCGATCCGCCTCGTCGGCCTCCATGGCGGTACCGCCCGTCGTCGCCTCGATGCGGCGTATTCCTGCCGCCACGCCTGTCTCGGACAGGAGCCGGAAAAGGCACGCTTCGGAGGTCCGGGCGAGGTGGGTGCCGCCGCAGAGCTCCTGGCTGAAGTCGCCGGCGCTGACGACACGCACGGAGTCCCCGTACTTCTCATCGAAAAGCGCGGTGGCTCCGGTAAGGCGAGCGTCCTCGAGGCTCATCTCCGCGGTATCGACGTTGTAATCGGCGAGTATCGCACGGTTCACGCGTCGTTCGACCTCTTCCTTCTCGGTCTGCGTCATCGGCTGGAAGTGCCTGAAGTCGAATCGAAGCCTGTCCGGCGTGACCATGGAGCCGGATTGGGCGACATGGGAGCCGAGTACGTCCCGGAGCACCCGGTGGAGGAGGTGCGTGGTGGTATGGTTCGCGGCGATGGCACGTCGGCGCACGGAATCCACGGATAACGTCGTTCGGTCGCCCATGGACAAGGTCCCCTCCGTCACGAGGAGGGTGTGCAGGTACTTCCCATCGGGGGTCCGATGAGTGTCCTCGACCATGCCGGTGAATCCTGGGCTACTGATCGTGCCTGTATCTCCGACCTGGCCTCCGGATTCGGCATAGAAAGGCGTTTCGTCGAAGATCGCGATGACGCGGTCTCCGGCGTTGGCGCACTCCGTAACGGACGGACCCTCCCCGGCTTCACCCTGACGGACCAGAAAGACCGCAGTCGCTTCCAGCGAGAGTTTTTCATACCCGCTGAATTTCGTGCGGAAATCGGGAGCCAGTCCCTGAGGCAGGGCGTCTGCACCCCAGGCCGAACCCGTCTTCTCTTTCAATGCCTCGCGGGCCTTGCGCTTCTGCGCTTCCATCTCCGTTCGGAAGCCCGCCTCGTCGACGTCGAGATCATTCTCGGAGGCGATCTCCCGCGTCAAGTCGAGGGGGAAGCCATAGGTGTCGTGGAGCTGGAACACGTCCGTCCCGGCCAGAACGCGCTCCCCACGGCTGCGCGCCGCTTCCATGTGCGATGAAAGGATTCCGAGGCCCTGCAGGATGGTCTCCGCGAAACGCTCCTCTTCCGTACGGATCACGCGTTGGAGATAATCCTTCTTCGCGGAGAGTTCCGGGTACGCCTGGGAGGACTCGGCGACGACCACCGCGGCGATTTCGTGCAGGAATGTCCCTTCAACGCCGAGCATGCGGCCGAATCGTGCCGCACGGCGCAGGAGCCTGCGGAGGACATAGCCGCGCCCCTCGTTCGAAGGGATGATGCCGTCGGCGATCATCATGGAGGTGCTTCGGATATGGTCCGTGATGACGCGGATCGCGACGTCGGTCTTCGTGTCCGCACCATATCGGGTGGATGTCCGTGTGCAGACGGCGTCGAGGATCGCACGGATCGTGTCGACCTCGAAGAGATTGTCGACGCCCTGGAGGATGCAGGCAAGGCGCTCGAGCCCCATTCCCGTGTCGATGTTCTTCTTGGCCAGCGGAGTATAGGAGCCGTCCTCTTCCTTGTTGAACTGCGTGAAGACGAGATTCCAGAATTCGACGAAGCGGTCGCAGTCGCATCCCGGCTTGCAGTCCGCCGAGCCGCAGCCTCTTTCGAGTCCTCGGTCGAAGTAGATTTCAGAGCAGGGGCCGCAAGGTCCGGTCCCGTGTTCCCAGAAATTGTCCGCCTTGCCGAGTCTGGAGATGTGGCTGGGGAGCACGCCGACGTCCTTGAGCCAGATATCGTGCGCCTCGTCGTCGTCGAGATACACGGTGACATGCAGGTATTCCGGAGGGAGACCCATCGTAAGGGTGCAGAACTCCCAAGCCCACGGGATGACCTCTTTCTTGAAATAATCACCGAAGGAGAAATTGCCGAGCATCTCGAAATACGTGCCGTGGCGGGCCGTCTTCCCGACTCGCTCGATATCGGGCGTTCTGATGCATTTCTGGCAGGTTGCGATTCTGGATGCAGGAGGAACCTCTGCACCGGTGAAGTAGGGTTTCAGCGGGGTCATCCCTGCATTGATCAGCAGAATCGAAGGGTCGTTCTTCGGAACAAGAGAGAAACTGGGGAGACGAAGATGACCCTTCGTCTCGAAGAAAGAGAGATATTGCTCGCGGATGCGGTTCAAGCCCATGGTCTGCATGCCGAATCTCCTTTGGAGCGGGGGTTCCCGACTACTGCGGATTATACGGCATCGCACCACGTCGGGCAACGGAATCCTTCTCCCGGACATCGGTTCCTGTGGTAGAATGATACGGTTCAAAGAGCTGCAAGGTCCGCAAACGGCATGCCGGGTGGACCGCTCGTCTTCCGGGAGGATGAATCCATGCCTCTTGCCGCAGATTTCCAAGCCAGACTCCATCCCGATAGCGAGGGAGTCTGCGCCGCTTTGGGATTGCGGATTCCCGAGTTGCTCCTACCTCATCCGGGCGTTGATCTGACCCGATGGTCCGTTGTCGCTTGCGACCAGTTCACGGCAGAGCCGGAATACTGGCACGAGGTCGAGAGGATCGTGGGCGATGCCCCTTCCAGCCTTCGTCTGACTCTTCCCGAGATTCACCTGGAGCGGGATTCCGAACCCGAGATCGGTCTGCGCATCGCCGGAATCGAGCGCAACATGGTCGAATACATGGCAAAAGGCGTCCTTCGGAGCCTGGGAACCTGTATATCTCTCGTGGAGAGACGCACTCCCCTTCACACCTCCCGTTGGGGCCTTGTCCTCGCCATCGACCTGGAGCGTTACGATTTCGCACCTGGAAACCGCGAACTCATCCGTGCGACGGAAGGTACCGTTCTCACCAGGATACCGCCTCGTGTGCGTATCCGCAGCGATGCGACGCTCGAGCTACCTCACGTTCAGCTGCTGTTCGACGACACCGCCCGCACGGTGATCGGTCCGCTTTCCACTCTGGCGGATGCAGGAAGGCTGGAACTCTTGTACGACACCGAGCTCATGCTCGGCGGCGGTCACATCCGCGGCTTCCGGATCGATGGCGCATCGAAGGAGCTGAGAGACTCCTTGATCGCCCTATCCAGGCTACCAAGTCTGAAGCGGGATGGTCTTCTTTTCGCGGTAGGAGACGGGAACCACTCCCTCGCCACGGCGAAAACCCACTGGCTATCGGTGCGAAGCGGACTCCCCGAAGGAGTCGACCCCGCCTCGCATCCCGCTCGATTCGCCTTGGCCGAGATTCTCGACCTGAACGACCCTGGCCTCGAATTCGAACCGATCCACCGGATGCTCTTCGATGCACCCCTCGAGTCCCTGCGGGATTTCGCATTGACCTACCTCGCTCGTTGCGGTGCCAGGTCCCGCGACTTCGAATCCATGGATCAGGCCGTCCGCTTCGCCCGCGGCTGCGACCCTGCCTCACATCCCCTTCCACTTCTTTCCCGTGGACTCGGTTCCGTTCTCCATTTCGACAAGCCATGCCATGCTCTTGCCGTCCAGACCGCGCAGGACCTCATCGATGCCTTCGTGGTCGAGCACCCCTGCCGTCTCGATTACATACACGGAGATGAAGTCGTCCACAGACTTTCCCTGGACAGCGGGACCGGAATCCTGCTTCCCGCTTTGGCGAAATCGAGTCTCTTCCCCTACCTGGCCGATTCCGGACTCCTTCCCCGCAAATCCTTCTCGATGGGCGAAGCCCATGAAAAGCGCTACTATATGGAAGCCCGCAGGATCCGCTGAACGAAGGGCGTGTCGCCATCGAAAGGAGTATCGATGCCAGGACCGGTCCAGGGTAGGATGAAGGCGTGCGTCATCGGAGCCGGTTTGACCGGTCTGGTCGCCGCGTCCTCCCTCGCGAAGGCAGGGTTCGATGTCACGGTCCTCGAAAGCGAATTGCACCCTGGCGGCATGCTATCCACGTTCCGGATCGGTTGGGAGGACCTTGAAAGGATTCCGCATCTGATCGGCGCCTCGGATCGCGATCTTCTCCGCCTTTTCGGCGAACTTGGTCTTCAGGAACAGATCGAATGGTTCCGTCCCACCGCAGCGCTCTATCACGGAGGACTTCACCAGAGGATCACGAGACCGCGGGATCTTCTCCGCATCGGAACGCTTTCCGCCGGAACCCGTCTGAACGCGGCCTTGGCTGCCTTGAACCGTGGACTACCCCCGTTTCTCTGTGAACAGTCCCTTCGATGCTTGCTGCCCGAAGGACGGGGGACGGGCCGGACCGTCCCTGATGAATGGCTTGCTGCCTGCTCCCGCAACTCGGGCACGAGATCGGGTTCGAGCCGTGTTTTCGGGTATCCCGCCGGTGGATTCTCGACGTTGGTCCGCTCGCTCATCAAGGATATCGAGGTCCATGGAGGTCGGATCCGCTATGGCTGTACCGTGACCGACATCCGCCGTATAGAAGGTGGATTCAGAGTCGACTGCGTGCTCGAGGACTGCACTTCCTACTTCGAGGATGTCGAAGAGGTGATCGCCACGGTCTCTGGCCGTCGCTTCGCCGAGATGACCTCAGGAGCCGGTCTTCCCGAAACCTATCTGGAGCCGCTCCGATCCGCCAGATACCAGGGCCACCTCTCCCTCGCGCTCCGACTCAAGCAGTCCCTCACGCCTTTCCATCGCACGCTGGTTTCGTCCGATGCGCCTTTCCGCCTCGTCACGGAGCATTCCGCCCTGGTCGGCCTCCGAAGGTACGGCGGCCATATCGTCTATCTTTCAAGGGATATCGATACTGCCGAGCCGCTATGGACCCAATCCGACGGGGAGATCTTCCGCCTCTTCTTCCGCGGACTTGCTGAAATACACCCTGGACTCCTGCGCTCCGACGTAAAGGACTGGCGGCTGACCCGGATCCGCTATGTGTCCCCGTCTCGTTCCCCATCCCGGTCCCATGACGCGCTCCACATGGAAACCGCATTCCCTGGGCTTTTTCTGGCGAGTCCCGCTCGCTCCGTAGCCGAGGAGCACTCCCTCGACCGTTCCGTCCGGTCCGGGCTCTCCGTGGCGGCCCGTACCGTCCTTTCTCGCGCCAACCGCACCGGTGCAACCTCCAAGGCTCCCGGTATCCAGCAAAGCGAGGTGTTCTGACTTGGCCAAGTATCTGTGGTTCCTTCTCCCTGTGATTCCCGCCGCGGCTTCCTTCCGCTATCTCGGAGCGGACGCATCCGTGTTCCTTTTCTGGTGGCTTGGCCTGACGGTGCTGGGTCTTGCCTTCCTACCGCTCTCCGCGCGTCTGTTCAAGGGAATCCCCGACTCGGGGTGGACTTTCGCAAAGCCTCTCGCTCTCGCGTCCGTATCGCTCACGATGTGGATCATGAGTTCCATCCGGATCCTGCCTTTCCGTCAATGGAGCCTCGTGCTCCTCGTCGTGGTCGCCGCTGGTCTCCTCTATGTCCCGAAAAAAGGCTATGCACTTGCCCTGACGGCCTTTTCCACCCAGCAGCGGATTCGTTCGATCGCCGTGCAGGAAACCGTCTTCGGCGCCGGACTCCTCCTCTGGACCTACGTACGCGGGCTTCGACCCGCCATCGACGGTCTGGAGAAATTCATGGACTATGGGTTCATGACCAGCATGATGCGAACGGACTGGTTGCCTGCCAAGGACATGTGGCTCTCGGGCAGCACCATCAACTACTACTACTATGGTCAATACGTATACACTCTCGTGACGAAACTCACCGGCACCTCGCCGGCCATCGCGTACAACCTCGCTCTGGCTTCCACCTTCGCCTTCACGCTGGCTCTTTCCTTCGCGCTTATATACACGGCCCTCACCAAGGCACGGGAGCGCAACCCATCGATTTCTCCAGCCGCACCCTCCATCGGAGCCGTCATCGGTTCCCTGCTCGTCACCGTCGGTGGAAACTCCCATGCCTTCTTCTATGTCGACGAGTATCCCGGCAATGCGATTCTCGCCTGGCTCGGAAAACTCGGCGTCCTCGTCGGAAACATCAAGGGATTCTGGTTCGCGAACTCGACGCGCTTCATCGGATACAACCCGGAGACGAACGCGGCCGGGGAGCTCCTCCATGACAAGACCATCCATGAGTTCCCCTATTATTCCTTTCTCGTCGCAGACCTGCATGCGCACGTGATCGACCTGATGTTCGTGTTTCTCTTCCTTGGGCTTCTCGTGATGCTCGCATCGCATACGAAGGCCCGTGACGCCGCGCGCCTCTTCTCCTCCGTCCAGCAGCAGGCTCCGGCGGACCAGACCGACAAGGGCTGGTTCAAGCGCGAGTCGAAGGCATCGGTCGCCCTTCTGCGCAACACCTTCGGAAACCCGCTCTATCTGATTCCCGCCTTTCTGCTCGGCATCTTCATGATGACCAATTTCTGGGACTTCGCCATCTATTTCGTCGTCGCTTCCATGGCGCTTCTCTTCATCAACGTCCGTGGCTACGGAGCCACCTTGACCATGGAATCGGTCCCCGTCTTCCTTCTACAGGGACTCCTCCTCATCGTTCCCTTCATCTTCGTCTCGAATCCGATTCTCGCCATACTCTGCTTCGCCGTCGTCCTCGTCGTCAATACCGCCCTGACCGTGCTCGTGGGCGATGCGCTCACGGTGACGGGCGCGCAGATGTCGGGACTCTTCCTGATCGCACACATCGTCGCTCTCCCCTTCAACCTCTCCTTCGAGCCGATTTCCAAGTCCATCCAACTGGCCCTCAACCACACCGCCCTCTTTCAGCTCATCATGCTGTGGGGAGCGCATTTCCTGCTCGGCCTTGTCTTTGTCCTTTACTGCATTTGGAATCGGCGGAAATCCAAGACGACGATGTCCGACGGGGAGGACTCCGATGCACTTTACGCCCGAACGCGTTTCGCTAGATTCCTCTCCAGCTTCGACCCCACGGATCTCTTCGTCTGTGGACTCTTCGTATGTGCCGTCGGCCTGGTCCTCGCTCCGGAGATCATCTACGTCGTCGATATCTACAGCGGTGACTACAAACGTGCCAATACCATGTTCAAGTTCACCTATCAGGCTTTCGTCCTCTTCTCCCTCGTCATCGGATATGGCATCGCCCGGATTCCCGGGATGAGGTCCGAATCACGGAAAGAGAACCGATGGGCCGGAGTGGCCGTCGCCATGGTCATCCTCCTGATCGTTCCTCTCGCCTACCCACTGAAAGCCACGGGACAATGGCTCGGCTCCTTCGACCTGAAGAACTACAAGGGACTTGACGGACTCGCTCCGTTCGGAACCAAGGATTCGGGTCAGGTCGAAGGATACAACGCGAAGGAACTTGCGCCCGACCTGGCCGCCGTCAATTGGTTCAACGCGACGGTCAAGGGACAACCGACCATTCTCGAGGCTTATGGCGACAGCTATACCGACTACTGCCGTATCTCCGCCTACACGGGACTTCCGACGGTCATCGGCTGGCAGACGCATGAATGGCTTTGGAGGACCAGCAAGACCACTCCGAACGGCTATGCCGGCGTCGTCGTTCCTCGCCAGACCGATGTCCGAGCCATCTACGAATTCACCGACCCGACCGCCGCCAAGGACCTCGTGAGGAAGTACGACATATCATACATCGTGGTCGGCGACCTCGAACGGGCGAAGTTCGATAAGATCTACGAAGCCGCGCTCCAGAAGCTCGGACCGAAAGTCTTCGAAAGCGGAACCCTCTATGTGATCCAGATCGACGAAAGCTGGATGGAGAGCAGTTCAATCCCGATTCCGACCTCTGCCCCCACTCTATCTCCAGTTCCCACACAGACGCCGGCTCCCACGGCAACGCCTGCGGCCTGACCTGTGGGCTTCTTCCTTCAACGAATTGGGAAGGAAATAAAAAGAGGAGAGGGTCTTCCATCCGGAAGACCCTCTCCTCTTTCAATCGATCCATGTGCACCGGATTCCAGAGGCATGTCCTCTCGCTAGAAATGCAGAAGCGACACGCGGATCACGCCGTCGAGATGTGCGATCCTCGCGACCACCTCGTCCGGAATGTCCCCATCCAGCCCGACGACGGCGTTTGCACGGGTACCCTTTCGTCCCCAGTTGAGAGTCGCGATGTTGATGTTGTTTTCGCCCAGGAACGTTCCGATGCGACCGATGACGCCCGGCTTGTCCTCGTTCTGGACCGCGATGACGTTCCGCGTGGGTTCGAAATCCATCGGATACCCGAAGAAATCGGTGATCCGCATCGAGTCCTTCCCGAAGACGGTTCCAGAGACCGACAACGTGCGCGTATCGGTGACGAAACGGACGGTGATGAGGTTCGTGTACTTCTCGAGGTGTGAACTGCGGCTCTCGATGACTTCTACGCCCATCTGCTGCATGTTGCGGGAGACGTTGACGAAGTTGATCCGTTCCTGGACGATCGGCGAGAGGAATCCCTTGAGGACGGACAAGGTAAGCAGCCCGGTCTCCCCCTGGGCAAGGTCGCCGCTGTATACGATTTCCAGACGGTTCACACGGGACTTTTCGGCCTGATAGTAGATTGAACCCAGTCGTTCGGCAAGCTGCAGGTAGGGTTTCATTTCACTGAGCAACCCGCTCATCGCCGGCATGTTGATCGCAGCGACGAGGCCACCCTTCAGCGCCTGTGCGACGAGTTCCGTCACAGCCGTGCCGACGTTGTGGTTGGCTTCGTGGGTCGAAGCGCCGAGGTGCGGCGTGACGATGACGTTCGGCAACGAAAGAAGAGGATGCTGATAGTTCTGTTCACCTGGCTTGCGGTCGTAGCTTGGTTCCTTGTCGAAGACATCGATTCCAGCTGCCGATACCTGACCGGAAACGAGGGCGTCATAAAGAGCGTTCTCGTTCACAAGACCCCCGCGTGCGGCATTGACGATCCGGACTCCTTTGCGGCATAGCGCAAGCTGCGGAGCATCGATCATGTTCACGGTTTCCTTGGTCTTCGGGGTGTGGAAGGAGATCAGATCCGACTGGATGAGCAGGTCCTCCAGTCTTTCGATCTTCTCGGCGCCGACATGCTCGAAGCGCTCCTCGGTGATGTAGGGATCGAAAGCGATGACGCGCATTCCGATGCCCTTGAGCTTCCTCGCCACGATCGACCCGATTCGGCCCAGACCGATGATGCCGGCGGTTTTGCCTTCGAGTTCGTTGCCGATCATCTTTCCGCGGCGGAACTCGTCCTTGCGGGCGGATGCGTCGGCAAGGCAGATGTTGCGGAAGGTGCAGAACGCCAGACCCACGGCAAGTTCCGCGGCGGCCATGATGTTGGCTTCCGGAGTGTTGACGGCGATGATGCCCTTGTCGGTACATGCATCCACGTCGATGTTGTCGATGCCGTTCCCGGCACGACCGACGACCTTCATCGATTTAGCGAAGGAAAGCAGACTGCGGTTGACCTGGGTTACGCTGCGGACGATCAGACCATCATAGGGGGCGATGATTTCCTCGATTTGCGTCTGGGAGAGCCCGAGCCGCTCATCGACCTCGAACCCCTGGTCCTTCAGATATTGGATGGAATCGTCGGCGATCTTCTCGGTCACAAGGATCTTCATTGGGAGGTCCTCCTTTTCATTCAGGCCAGAAGGGCGTCGATTTCGGCCAGCAGCGCATCGATTTCGGAAAGGGTGGTATCGGCCATATGGGCGATGCGGAAGGTCCGGTCCTTGAGTGCGCCGTACCCGTTCGAGATGGTGTATCCGACTTCTCCAAGACCCTTGTTCAGTGCCGAGAAGTCCAGTCCCCGGGTATTCGTGATGCAGGTCACCGTGTCGGACAAGAAGCGCGGGTCCGCGAACAGCGCGAAGTTTTCCTTCGCCCAACCACGAACGCGGTCGGCCAAGGCGCGATGGCGGGCGAAACGATTTTCGGGACCTTCGACCATGATGCGGTCGAGCTGGTAGTCCAAGGCGAACATATGGGAGAGCGAGGGGGTGGCAGGATATTGGTTCTCCTTCTCCTTCACGAATTTGTATAGTTCGACGAGGTCGAAGTACAAACCGCGGAAAGGGACTTTCTCCGCGGCATGGACGGCCTTTTCGGAGACGGAGCAGACTGCGAGTCCAGGAGGGAGGCCAAGGCATTTCTGGGAGGAAGTGATGCATACGTCGACGCCAAGACGGTCCACCTCGATCTTCGCTCCACCGAGGGAACTGACGGCGTCGAGGCACCAGACGACTTCCGGATAGTGGCGCATCACGTCGGCGATCTCCTCGACGGGATTCATCACCCCGGTCGCTGTTTCGTTGTGCGTGACGGTCACGAGGTCGTACATCCCAGTGGACAAGGCCTTGTCGACCTGTTCCGGCAAAGTGGCGCACCCGGCCTCGACGGTGAAGATGTCGGCCGGCACATTGTTCGCAGTGGCCATCTTGTACCACCGGTCGCCAAAGGCTCCGATCGAGAAGACGGCAGCTCTCCGAGCGGTGCAGGAGCGAATCGAGCCCTCCATCAAGCCGCTTCCCGAGGAGGTGGAGAGCAGGATTTCGTTCTTCGTATACATGAGGATCCGCATCTTGTCCGCGATGCCGGACTGAAGAGCCGAGGCGGACTTGGAGCGGTGTCCGATCATCGGGGTCGACATCCTCTCGAGGACATCGGGACGTACCTCAACGGGACCGGGAATGAAGAGGCGCTTATGCATGCGTCGACGTCTCCTGTTCTTAAATCCAATGGACCGAAGTCCAGGCCGTCACTTCGGAGGGATGACCAGAATCCAGCCGGTGTGTAGTACCCCATCGGGCGAAATCGAGGGATATTGCTCGACATTCGCATCGATGACCTTCTGACCAAGGTCCGTCGTGTACTTGCCATAGTATTTCACGCACAGACCCCACAGCGTGTCGCCCGCCTTGACCGTATAGGTCGAGGGAGCGGGGGAAGGCGTGCCAGGTCCGAGGGTCGGCGTCGCGAGTTCCGAGGAGGTCGGCGTCGGAGACTCCGCGGGAGTGACATCACCCGTCGGGGCTGGTGTGGAGAAGGACGTGGGCGCGCTCGTCGGGGCCGGCGTCGGTGTCGGCGTGCTGAATCCACCGGTCACGATATTGAAGATGGCATAGATGCATCCAACGGAGATGACGAGAACGACGACGGCCAGAGCGATGGAACGGGAATCGATCCCGCGGCTCCGTCGCCGTGGAGATTCATGTCGCGCCCTGTCGGGTCTCGGTGGGGGGGGGGCCGTACGGCGCGTGGGAACCGGGGGCGGTGTCGTCGCCGTGCGGTAGCTGCTATCGGGCAAGGACGCTTCCTCTTCCAATTCCAAAGGTTCGGGAGCAGGAGCGATGTTGCTCCGGGGGGAGGCGACGTAGGCGGCCGCGACCGTCGACGTTGCCTTCGAAGGCTTCTCCGGGCGAGACGGGGTGGATGCGCGGAAGGGGTGCTCGGCAACCGAGATGGATTCGGCGAATCCGATCATGAACTGGATCGGGACCCCGGGTGCCTTGGAAGCCGCGGAAGTGACGACGAGACCTGCCGCGTCGCACTGATCCTCAGCTTCGTAGAGGAGTCGGAGAATCTCCTTCTGACCCAGGGTTTCCATGACTTCGCGGTTGCACACGATCAGGCAGTCATCCGGCAGCAGCGGTGCGATGTTGGAATAGCGGACGGTGCCGGCCGTGCCAGCGCAATAGGCTTCCAGATTGTGAACCACGTTGCCGAGAGCGTCGATGGGCTCGAGTTCGAAGTCGTCTCCGGTCAGCGGGTACAGTGCGTCACCGCGATAGAGGTATGCGCATCCTCGTCCCATGGTCACGGAAGCCACTTCATTGTCCTTCACGATGATCCCAGCGAAATAGGGCTGACGGGCGCCGTCCTGCGAAATGGAGATTCGGCCGCACACCTCAACCGCGCAATCAGCCAGTTCGTTGATTTCGCTGTCGATATTCCGTCCGGTGTGCTTGACATCGTTCTCGACGCGCTCCAGCGTCCGTCGGACAACGGCGGAATCCGCTTCGGCATCTCCGGTGGGGGCAGGTCGAGCGAACACGGCATAGAATGCGCCACGATCCTCGCGGTCGAGCGTGATGTCCGCCGCACGCGTCTCCCTTCGGCCAGAGAGCCGGCCATCGAGCCAGAAAGCGTCTTTCAGACCAGGCGTCGGCGAATAGCGTGCGGTGACGGTCGCTGCGATTCTTGCGGTCTTTGCCATCGAATGTCCTCCTGGATTCAGCGCCCTGTAGTCATCTAGGAAGGAGCGCATGAAATTCAAAACCGATTATATCATACCTCGAACGAGAGCCCACAGGGCGTTCGGGACGTTGCGGGAGGGGTCCTCGAGTACGGCATCGAGAAGGCGTAGGCGAAGCCTGCCGAGAGAAGGACCGGGAGCCTGGCCTCTGGCCACGAGATCCGCACCGGTCAGTGCGAGTTCGTCGACGGCAACGGGGGGGCCATCCCGAAAGATCGCATCGACAAATGAATAGATGGAGTCTTCGGTCTCGGGTTCGATGGAAACCAGCAGACGTGCCCCTTCGACCATCATCTTCCGCGCCTCCTCGCCCTTGAGGTCTGCGGTGCGGACCAAAGCGGCCGCAATTCTGCGGAGGTCGGCGGCACTGCCGGAGTCGGTACGAAGGAGGAATCCCCGGATTTCAACGACTACCCAGGCCATCGCAGCCGCTTTCCCGGCAACGCGTGCGGCGAGTCGATGCCCCTCCATCAGCCGTCTCTTCTCTTCCGTGTAGGATTCCGAAGTCTGGATCGGTTTCGAATCCGTTTTCGTCCACTTGGGTTCCAGGAGAAGAAGGAGTGCGTAGCCGCCTTCAACGGAAGGACCGAAACGGGTCAATGCGGAGGCGATGGCATCACCGAACGCGAGTCCTTGGGAGTCAATGCGTATCGGAAGCAATCGTGCGAAGGCCGCCTCAAGGATTCCGGTCCCGTCGAAGGCACGAAGCCATTCGGGAAAGGGAGAAAGAAATATCCTGGCGCATTCGGAGGCGATCCGCTCGGCACTGACATGGGACAGGAGACCTGAATGCCGTGTGCAGGCCTCGATGAGAGGTTCCACGGGTCGATAGCCGAAAGTGCAGCAGAATCGGATGGCGCGCAGCATGCGGAGTGCATCCTCGAGGAATCGCGCGGCCGGGTCTCCGACCGTCCGCAGAATTCGAGCCTCCATATCGCGGCAACCGCCGAAGAGGTCCACAAGCCCTCGGTTCTGCGACCAGGCCATGGCGTTGCAGGTGAAATCCCTGCGACTCAAGTCCAAGGCTAAGTCTCCGTGGAAGACGACTTCGGAGGGACGACGGTGATCATGATAGGAGCCTTCGCTTCGGAAGGTCGTCACCTCGACCGCATATGTCCCTGATAGGACCGTCACCGTTCCATGTTTCAGCCCGGTCGGAATGGTCCGGAGGAAAAGCCCTGCCACTTCGTCCACGCGGGCGGAAGTGGCGATATCGTAGTCCTTCGGAAGTCTGCCGTCGACGAGGTCACGAACGCACCCACCGACGAGATAGGCCTCGCAGCCATAGACCGAAAGGATGCCAAGCACATCGTGGATTTCCATTGGGATGCGGGACGGATCGATACGTTCCATACGAAAGTTATACCCTGTCGGGAGCTTCCTTGTCCACGGAGGGCGGCATTCGGCCCTCCGTGGACAAAGAAGGGATTCAGCCGATCTGGGGCAACGACTTGAGGCTTTCGGCGATGGATGCGTCGGAGATTCTCGTGTCCAGCATCGCTCCGCGGAAGTACATGTCGTATGCGGTCATGTCGAAGTATCCATTGCCGGACAGATTGAAGAGGATGACCTTCTCCTCACCGCTTTCCTTGCACTTCAGAGCCTCATCGACGGCTGCCTTGATGGCATGTGCGGACTCGGGAGCGGGTACGGTGCCCTCGCTGCGCGCGAACAGGACGGCGGCTTCGAAGACGGGTTTCTGGTCGTAGGCCTGGGCTTCGATGATTCCTTCATGGTAGAGCTGGCTGACCAGCGGAGAGTCTCCATGGTACCGCAGGCCGCCGGCGTGGATGCCGGCCGGCATGAACTCGGCACCGAGCGTATACATCTTGGAGATGGGAGCCATTCCGGCGACATCGCCGTAATCGAAGGCGTAGGTGCCACGGGTCAGGGTGGGGCAGGCTTCGGGCTCGACGGCCACGAGGCGGACCTTCCCGCCTTTCAGACGGTCGGCGACGAAGGGGAAGCTCATGCCCGAGAAGTTGCTTCCGCCGCCGCAGCAGGCGAAGACGACATCCGGGTACTCGTCGATGCTCTCGAGCTGCTTCTTGGCCTCCTGACCGATCACGGTCTGGTGCAGGCATACATGGTTGAGTACGCTGCCGAGACAGTAGTTGGTGTCGCCATGCGTCGCGGCGTCCTCGACGGCCTCACTGATCGCTATGCCCAGGCTTCCCGTGGAGTCGGGGTGGGCCGCAAGCACAGCACGACCGGAATTCGTCAGTGGGGAGGGACTGGCGTGGACGGTCGCTCCGAAGGTCTCCATGAGGGACCTGCGATAGGGCTTCTGCTCATAGCTGACCTTGACCATGTATACCGTGCATTCCCTCCCGAAGTGGTGGGTAGCCATGCTCATGGCACTGCCCCACTGGCCGGCGCCGGTCTCGGTGGCGATGCGCTTCATGCCCGCTGCCTTGTTGTAGTAGGCCTGCGCGAGCGCGGTGTTGAGCTTGTGGCTTCCCGTGGCATTGCCGCCTTCATACTTGTAGTAGATGCGAGCGGGTGTTCCCAGTGCCTTCTCGAGACCTCGAGCGCGGAACAACGGAGTGCGGCGGTACTGGCGATAGAGTTCCCGCACTTCCGCAGGGATGTCGATGTAGCGGTCGCCGCTCATCTCCTGCATGATCAGCTCCATGGGGAAGATGGCCAGCATGTCCTGTGGTCCGATGGGCTGCTTGGTGCCGGGATGGAAGTAGGGTGCCGGCTTGTTCGGCATGTCGGCTACGATGTTGTACCACTGTTTTGGAATCTCGCTGTCGGGCAGGTCCACTCGGATGACGTCCTTCTTGTTAGCCATGGTCTTCTCCTTTTCTGCCTCCGCCGGGGTCTCCGATCGGTAGGCGATGCGGTCGTGGATTCCGCAGTAACGCAAAAAAGCCATATCGTCCACAACAATGGGGCGATATGGCTTCGCGGTGCCACCCATCTTGAGCCGGTGAAGGCCCATCTTGTTCAGGCACACGTCCGACTCGCGCCGGTCTTCATGCCCTTCCCCGTTAACGCTGGGAATGCGGCTTGGGATACAGTCCGAATGGCCGCGGCGCCGTCCCGGATTTCCCCCTCGCTCCTATCGGATCCATTCACCTGTCCCTGATGTGCCGGACCTTCCACCACCGCCGGCTCGCTGTGTCATCGGAATACAGGATACTCGTTCCGGTCATAGGATCGTTGTTGGTCTGGCTGGATTATAATCATCGTTCCCATAGGTTGTCAACCCGCCACCGCGACGCTCCTACGGCGCGCTCAAAGCGGACGATGCCGACTGGCATCGTGTA
>CAZOHH010000041.1:0-15784 GCA_964579735.1 uncultured Oscillospiraceae bacterium
TCGGAGCGGCATTCCGCGCGGAGAATGGCCGCCACCTTGCGGAGCAGGAGGTCCCCCATGGCGTGGCCGGCGGAATCGTTGACGAGCTTCAAACCGTTCACGTCGCCTATGACGAACGACAAGGGAAGGTTGCGCGGCGAATCCAGGCGGAAGAGCTCCTCCTCGTAGAACCGGCGATTATAGAGCCCGGTCAGTTCGTCGCGGTAGCTCAACTTGAGGATCTGCTCCTCCGAGTGGAGTCGTTCCGTGATGTCGCGCATCGAGACGAGCAGCGCGGGGCGGTCTCCGAGCTCGAACTGGCTGGCGGAGATCTCGACGGGGAAGACCGTGCCGTCCTTCCTGCGGTGGAACCGCTGGGGGATCGACAGATATCGGGTCTTCATCTCCACCATGGTTATCGCGGTCTGCTCCGGTTCAGCGGACATATCGGTGTTCTTCAGATGTAGAAGCTCCTCGCGCGAGTAGCCATAGGTCTCGACGGTAGACTCGTTGACGTCCAGGATGTCTCCTGTCGTCTTGTCGAGAAGGAAGATCGGGTCGCGGTTCATCGTGAAGAGAATGCGATATTTGTCTCCGCTGGCCTTCATCTCGACTTCCGATTGCTTTCGATTCGTTATGTCGGAATGGGAGCCGGCCATGAGGAGGGGCTTCCCCTCGTTGGTCCAGGAAAGAACGCGACCCCGGTCGCGGACCCAGACCCAGTGCCCATCCTTGTGCAGTATTCGGCATTCGAAGTCGTAGAATTCCTGACTCTTCGCGAAGACCCGTTCAAGAAGACGTTCGACTTCGACGGTGTCGTCGGGATGGACGAGTCGATTCCATGTGTCGATGGTGATCGGGGAGAGTTCGTCAAGGCTATAGCCGACCAACTCCGCCCACATCGCGTTGACGATCAGCTCACCGGTCTGGACGTTCCACTCCCAGATGCCGGTCCGGGTCGCGTTCAGGACGTTCTCCAACCGCTGATTGACCGTGAAGAGCTCCTGTTCAATCTTGCGCCGCTTCGTGAATTCGACGCGTACGAAAACATGCCCGACCACGGACACGACGACGGCAAGCAGGAGGATAAGGAGAACCTGGTTCCGATTCAGAGATACAAGGACAGCGGAGAGGCCGGTCACAAGGGATATCTGCGTCATGGAAGCCTCAACAGTGGGTGCTTGCGCGTTCCTGAGCCGACTTGCAATTGAACACTGGTATTGATTATATCATCCGATGGAAATGCAAGTCATGATAGGGTCGTCAAGGTGTCGTCAAGGATAGATGGCGGTTGCGTGCGGGAGCCCCTGCGGATACGATGGGGGAAGGATTCCAGTAGGAGGTATCGGATGAAGGCGTTGGTCCTGAGGGAATATGGACGGTTCCATTTCGAGGAGTTCCCCGAACCCGTCTGCGGGCGGGACGAGGTGCTGATCCGCGTCCGGGCCTGCGCGATCTGCGGAAGCGATGTGCATGGGATGGACGGCAGCACCGGACGACGGATTCCCCCGATCGTCATGGGGCACGAGGCGGCCGGTGTCATCGAAGAGACCGGCGTCGAGGCCGAAGAAGCCGGCTATCGAGCGGGGGACCGCGTGACCTTCGACTCGACGGTGTCCTGCGGGGGATGCCCCTATTGCCTGTCGGGGGATGTGAACCTATGCGACGACCGCAAGGTACTCGGCGTCTCGTGTGCGGATTACCGTCTCCACGGCGCCTTCGCGGAATTCGTCGCCGTGCCCGCGCGGATCCTGTATCGCCTTCCCGATGCCGTTTCCTTCGAACGTGCGGCCATGGTCGAACCCCTTTCCGTCGCGCTGCATGCTGTACGCCGCTCGATGGTCAAACCGGGCGACGCCGCCGTCGTCATCGGAGCCGGACTGATCGGTCTGCTGGTCGTCCAGCTGCTGAAGGGAATCGGCTGCTCGCCCATCATCGCCGTCGACCTTGCGCAGACAAGGTTGGACCTCGCCCTGCGCTTCGGCGCCGACGAAGCCTTGCGCTCCGACGGGGTCGACGTCCCTGCAGCCGTCCTGGCCGTCACAGGAAGTCGGGGCGCCGCGGTCTCCTTCGAGTGCGTTGGGCTCACGCCGACCGTCCGCATGGCCGTAGCGGTGCTGCGGAAGGGTGGCACGCTGACGCTGGTGGGCAACCTCGCGCAGACCGTCGAACTGCCGCTCCAATCCGTCGTGACCCGCCAGATCACCCTGATAGGAAGTTGTGCCTCCGCAGGAGAGTATCCCCGATGCCTCGACCTCATCGCCTCGGGCCAGGTCGACGTCGATTCGCTCCTATCCGCCGTCGCACCTCTTTCGGAAGGCGATGCATGGTTCCAGCGGCTCCATGCCGCCGAGTCAGGTCTGATGAAGGTGGTGCTCGTTCCATGAGCGGTCGGAGGATTCGAACCGGCATCGTCGGCTGCGGGAAGGTAGGGCAGATCCATGTGGACGTGCTGCGCGACCTTCCCTCGTCGGACTTCGTCGGCTGCGTCGGCCGCGATTTCGAGAAGACCTGCGATTTTGCCGGGAGAAATGGCACCAGGGCCTTCCGCTCCATAGCGGAGATGGCCTCCGAAGGGGGCGTCGAAGCCGTCGTCGTCTGCACGCCGCACCCGCTGCATGCCGACGGAGCCGTCGCGGCGGCGAACGCGGGCATGCACGTCCTCGTGGAGAAGCCGCTTGCAGCCTCTCTCGCCGACTGCGACCGCATGATTCGGGCCGCGAAGGAGAACGGCGTCGTCCTTTCCGTCGTATCCCAGCGCCGATTCTTCGCGCCATGCCAGCGCATCCGGCGGGCAATCGATGACGGAAAAATCGGCAGACCCATCCTCGGCACCGTGACCATGCTCGGATCCCGTGGCGCAGACTACTACCGGAGCGACCCCTGGCGCGGTTCCTGGAGCGGAGAGGGCGGCGGCGTCCTCGTGAACCAGGCTCCGCACCAGCTCGACCTGCTGCTCTGGTACATGGGCCCCGTCGAGGAGGTCTACGGCTCCTGGGCGAACCTCAACCACCCCACCATCGAGGTAGACGACACGGCGGCCGCGGTGATCCGCTTCCGCAGTGGCGCGCTCGGAACGGTCCTCGTGACCAATTCCCTCGACCCCGCCCTCTACGGCAAGGTCCACGTCCATGGCGAGAATGGCGCGACCCTCGGGGTCCAGACCGATGGCGGCGCCATGTTCATCGCCGGCATGTCGAAGATCACGGAGCCTCCGTTGAACGACCTTTGGACCGTGAGGGGGGAGGAGTCCCTGCTCACTTCCTTCCAGGAGGAGGACCGGGCGTTCTTCGGGACCATCGACCCCATCCAGTACTACGAGAGCCTTCAGGTCGACGATTTCCTGCATGCCGTGGCCGAGGGCCGGGAACCGCTCGTCGATGGCAAGGCCGGCAGGGACACCGTCGAACTCTTCTCCGCCATCTACCGGTCCGAGCGCGAGCGGAAACCGGTGAGGTTTCCAGTACCCCCTGACACAGTTCAGCCATAATCGCATGGTATGATGAGATTTCAAACTACAAGCGGATCGATTGAAGACCAGATCCATCGAACCTATAGGAGGATTCAATGAAACAGTCCAATGCCAAATCCACGAAGAACAAACGCCGCAGGTGGCCCTGGCTGTTCCTGCTCCTGATTCCAGTCCTGCTTCTCGGCACCACTTTCCTCGGCGCCCAGAGGAATCTCGAGACGCTTCGCAATACCTACACCACCGTCAAGCCCACCATCGGTCCCATTTCCATCACGGTCTATGGCAGCGGCTCGATCGAGGCCGGCCAGCATGACTCCGTCTATGCGCCGGCGACCGGGCAGGTCCAGCAGGTCGTTGTCGCGGTCGGTGACCGCGTGGCCGCGGGAGATGTCCTTGCGGTCCTTTCGAGCGACGTGCTCGATGCGATGATCACCCAGCTCGAATCCCAGATCGACGCGCTCGACCAGCAGATCGCCGCGATGCCCTTCACGGCCGGTTCGGCCACGATCGTGGCGCCGGTCGCCGGGCGCATCATGTCCGTCTACGCGATCGCAGGCGACCCCGTCGTCGGCGTCATGGACTCGTATGACGCCTTGCTCGTGATCTCCGCCGACGGCAAGATGAAGGTCGTGCTTTCGGAGGCGACGACGCTCGCACCGGGCACCGCGGTCCAGGTCGTCGGCGGGTCCACCGTCGACGGAACCGTCGTCAGCAACAGAAGCGGCGTCACCACCGTCCAGTTCCCCGACACCAAGTTCACCGGCGGCAGTCTCTCCGACAAGGGGGAAATCGTGACCGTCCAGACCTCCGACGGTGCGCTCGTCGGCCAGGGGATCCTGCAGATCTCCGCCCCCGTCTACGTGACCGCCTCCTCCGGCATCATCAAGTCCGTGAAGCACGTCGCCGGAGACAAGGTCGCCAAGGGCGCTGCGCTCTTCACGCTCACCGAAGCCGGATACTCCTCCACTTTCCTCTCCCTCATCGACCAACGCGCTACGGCTCTGACCGACCTGCAGGCAGCTCGCGACCAGAAGTCGTCCCTGACCCTCCTCGCTCCCGCCGCAGGAATCGTCGAGTCCCTCGCGATGACGGAAAAGGGTCAGGTCATGGAGAACCAGCTCGTCTGCATGATCGGCGAGACCGGCAGCTTCCAGATGCAGGTCATGATCGACGAGCTCGACATCGCCGGCATCCAGATCGGACAGGCCGCCACTCTCCAGCTTTCCGCGTTCGACTACAAGTCCTTCCCGGGCAAGGTCGAGAACATCTCCTCCGTCGGGCGCACCACCGGTGGCGTGACGACCTACCCCGTCACCTTGCGCATCGACCCGGCGGCCGGCATCCTGCTCGGAATGAGCGCCAACGCCGACATCCTCGTGGCGAACAAGACCGATGCCCTGACCGTCCCGCTCAAGGCCCTGAAGGTCGATGGCACCCGCACCTACGTCACGGTCGTCACGAACAACGGGACCCGGGATGTCGCGACGAAGGAGGTCGACGTGACGGTCGGCCTCGCGAACGGAAACCTCGTCGAGATCCTGTCGGGGCTTTCCGCGACGGACGAAGTCCAGACCGTCGAGAACACGACCATCGACTTCCGCGGCATGTTCGGCCGCCCGCCCAGCTCGTCTTCCGGAAACTGAGGGTGACGATGACATGATCGACATGCGAAACGTCAGCAAGATCTACCAGCTCGGCTCCGAGGAGGTCCGCGCCCTCGACGACGTGACCCTCACGATCGAGGAGCACGAATTCACCGCGGTGATCGGACCTTCCGGCAGCGGCAAGTCCACCATGATGAACATCCTCGGCTGCCTCGACACGATCGACTCCGGAGAGTACTACCTTGACGGCGTGAACGTCTCCGACATGACCGACGACCAGCTGGCCGGCATCCGCAACCGCAAGATCGGCTTCATCTTCCAGCAGTTCAACCTCCTCCAGAAGCTCAACGCCTTCGAGAACGTGGAGCTTCCCCTGATCTATCAGGGCGTCCCGCGCGTCGAACGCCAGGAGCGCGCACGCGAAGCGCTCGCGCAGGTAGGGCTGTCCGACCGCCTGAACCACCGCCCCAACCAGTTGTCCGGCGGACAGCAGCAGCGCGTCGCGATAGCCCGCGCCCTCGCGACCCGACCGGAATTGATCCTCGCCGATGAGCCGACCGGCAACCTCGACTCCCGCTCCAGCCTCGAGATCATCGGCCTGCTCCACGAACTGCACCAGCAGGGCAACACCATCGTCGTCATCACCCACGATCCCGACATCGCCGACGAAGCCCAGCGCCTGATCCACCTGAAGGACGGACGCATCGTCGAAGATCACCGCAAGGCGCCGAAGGAGGTCCGGACATGACGTTCATGCAATCCATCCGGATGGCCTTCAAGGCCATCGCATCCAACAAATCGCGGTCCTTCCTGACCATGCTCGGCATCATCATCGGCGTCCTCGCCGTGTCGACCCTGATCTCCGTCGTCCAAGGCGCGACCGGCAGCATCACCAGCCAGCTGCAGGGCCTCGGCAGCAACATGCTCATGGTGAACCTCCGCAATGATGGAAACATCGAGATCACCCTGAACGACCTGAAGACGCTGGTCACGGCCGAAAATGGCATCTCCGCCATCTCCCCGACGGTCAACGGTCAGGGGATCGCCCGTTCATCCGGCAAGTCGATGTCCGCCACGGTCACCGGCGCCACAGAGGACTACGCCACGATCCGCAACCTCAGCGTCACCGACGGTCGTCCGCTCCAGGCCGCCGACGACCTGTATCGTACCGCCGTGGCCGTGATCGGCACCGGAGTAGCGGACGAGCTCTTCGGCCAGCGCAACGTGATCGGAAGCACCATCGTCGTGATGGGCCGCGAGATGACCGTCGTCGGGCTGTTGGAGGAAGAGGGTTCCTCCCAGCTCAACACCAACGACAACACGATCTTCATCCCCTTCACCACGGCGCAGCGGCTTCTGAAGAACACCTACATCTCCAGCTTCTACGTTTCGAGCGCCACGGCCGACACCGTGACGACCGCGAAGACGGCCGTGACCGAATTCCTTCAGGAGCGCGTCCGCAACTCCGACAACTTCAACATCTTCAGCATGAACGACATCCTCAGCGCGCTCGGTTCGGTGACGAGCCTGCTGGCCCTTCTGCTGGGCGGCATCGCCGGCATCTCGCTGCTCGTGGGCGGCATCGGCATCATGAACATCATGCTGGTCTCGGTCACCGAACGCACACGCGAAATCGGCATCCGCAAGGCAATAGGCGCGAAGCGCAGGAGCATCCTCAGCCAGTTCATGGTCGAGGCGCTCGTGATCTCGCTGGTCGGGGGCCTGATCGGCCTCGGCATCAGCTGGCTCGGCGTCACCGTGATCGGCGGCCTCATGGGCATCTCCATCGGCATCAGCTTCGGCGTCGCGGCCCTGTCGATCGGCTTCTCGGCCGGCGTTGGACTGATCTTCGGCATCTACCCGGCGGCCAAGGCCTCCAAGCTCGCCCCCATCGCGGCCCTCCGCTACGAATAGCGCTCTTATGAAGAAACTCCTCGTCCGCTTCCTCCGCTTCACCGACCGGCGCCGCTGGATCTGCGCCCTCGTCTTCGCGCTCCTCGCGACGGCTGTCGTCCTTCCGTTCCGCATCGTCGCGACCGATCCTACCTCCGTCGTGCTGCTCGACCTCGCCCTGGGTGCGAGTGCCGTTCTGGCCGTCTCGCTCGGAGCGAGAGGACCGGCTCCCATCGCGATGGGCTTGGTCGGATTGTTCTTCTCCGCGATTCTCCTCAGCCTGATCGCGCTCGGCGCGATGATCGTCCGGACTCTGCTCGGTTCCTCGGGCGAAGGTCTTCTTGAAAGTCCGGCCTATATGATCGGCATCTTCATCGGGATCTTCAATCCGTTGACGCGCGGGACACGCGGCCGCGTCGAGGAACTGCTGCACGAAGGTCTCCACATCGAGGGAACCCCCCGCAACCAAGGACGTCCGGACCCGGTGCGAAGCGGCAAGCGCCGACGCGGACGAAGCGCCTATCGGGAGATGATGGCGCATCGCGGCTCCTGGTCCTACCGTGAGCAGTCCTATTCCTATCCGAACCAGTCCGAAGCCCGCCAACGGCTGCGGGCATCCGTCGCGCTCCCTCTCACGTCCTGCGGCATCCTGGCCCTGATCCTTGCTTCGGCCACGGAGACCCCTGCCGGCTTCCCATCCCCCGCCGCCCTATGGGTGATCGGAATCGGCGCCCTGTCCACGCTGCTCGGCCTGGGCATCGGGCTGGCCGGATTCCGACGCGGTACCGCTGTGGTGGGCATCGCCGTCGCCCTCGTCCCACTGGGTTTCTTCTTCGCCTCCGAACTCGAGGCGACCCGCGAACGCTCCATGCCGATCTTCCTCCTGGCGCTTGCGGCTACGGTCCTTCTTGCCGCATATGGTCTCTTCCACGCGGTCCGCCTCCTGTCGCGAAGGGACCAGTTCCCCTACTCCCTCTACGAGAAGGACGGAGCGACGGTCGCCATCGACCGGGGGTTGTTCCGCAATGCTCCACTGGAAGGCTTCCCGCTGCATCACACCGTCTCCTTCCGGCTTCGCGGGGAGAATCCGCAACGTCGCATCCACGACCTGCAGCGAAGGTTCCCGGGATATCTCCAGTGGGCGGCCTTCCGTCGGTTCGTCGACGTCGGATTCCGTCTCGTGGAGGGTCGGGACGTGACCTTCCACCTCTACTCCAGCCACTCCGGTAAGGATGCGGAGCGCCTCGAATCCTATTTCGGCCAGTGGCCGGTCGACCAACTCGACATCGTGACCGAGGAGGATCCGGAATGGACCTTCTTCCGCGTCGACCTGCAGCCGGACGTCTACCAGAAGATGGCGGCCCGCAACCGTCGCTTCGTTTTCGACCTTGTCGATCGTGGTTTCGATTTCAATCGGGAGATGCGGATCGAATACTTCGTCGAGTTCGAAGGAGAGGCGGATGCAAGGGCATTCCTCGCCCGCGCGGAGGGGGAAGGATACCACCGCCTGGATGGAATCGGGCTCGAAAGGACCGAGGGCACCCCTTCTCCCGGAAGCCAGGACGCGGTCATCGTGCGCATCGCGGAAAACAGTCGCATGGGCCTTCCAAAACTCAACAGCAATTCCTGGCGGCTGGCGAATCTGCTCGCGGAGGCCAGAGGACGTCTGGTCGACTGGTTGATGCAGGAGCCGGACGAGACCTGACCAGGTCGCGCACGCGCCTTCAACTCTCCTGCCAGACCCTGCATGGAACATTCCTACGGGACGCCTCGTATAATGCCTACAAGCGATTCCCCACCCCCCAGAAGGGGTTTCTCGAAAGGAGCGTTTCCCGATGATCATCAAGATTCTCCGCAGATCCATCGCCCTCTGCATGGCGGTCGCACTGCTCCTCGTACCCGGCGTCGCCACCAATGCCGGCTTCGACCAGACCGGTGCGATGAGCGAAAAGGATAATGGGAAGACGGCTGACCCGGCTTATGGCTTCGCCGCCTTCGACAAAGTGGACAAGTACGTGAACAAGGAAGGCCAGACCGTCATCGACTACCTGAAGGGCGACGTGCTGATCAAGCGCGAGATCTACGTAGGCAATGTGATCGAGGTCTACCTCGTCGACGCCGACGGCGTGACGCTCACGCACACCGGTACGATCGACCAGACCCAGCCCCCGCAGACCTCCACCAAATATCAGGACGAACAGGGCCGCACCATCGTCGATACCTTCGACGGAGACCTGCTCGTGATGCGCGAGGTCTATGACCCCACGACCGGCGTACACGTGGTGACCCCCTACGACAAGGACGGGAACCCGCTCGAGTCCAAGACCTGGACGGACGCCCCGGTCGAACCCGACCCGAACACAGCATACGACGACGTGAAGACCTACCCCGATGAAACCGGCAACAACAAGATCGCCGACTTCATCAAGGACGGCGTGGTCGTCCGCCGTGAGATCTACTACCCCGAGCGCATGGAAGTCTACGTGCTCAGCCCCGAGGGGCAGCTCGTCCTCGACGAGACCCAGAGTCAGGTCTACCCGACCCCTGAACCCCTCCCCTGGGACGACGCGAAGAAATATCAGGACGCCAAGGACAATACCGTCTGCGACTACCTGAAGGACGGCATCGTGATCCAGCGCGAAATCTACTACAAGGACGGCAGCGTCCAATTCTTCGGGCTCGATGAGAACGGCGAGCTCGTCCTGCAGGGCACGGCGATCCCCGGCGAAGACGGCGGTTCCGGTTCATCCGGTGCGGTCGATGGTGGTATCATCATCGCGGAACCCGGGAGCAAATAATCTCCTCTGAAACGGCGCGAAGACCCATCGAGTGGTCTACTGGAGAGGGAGGTTCGAGAAGAACCGCCCTCTCCTTCCGTTTGACGCGGCAACCACGGCAAGGGTAATGTGGAGGCAGTGAACCGCTCGGTTCAGAAAGGGGAACATCATGAGAAAAGGAAAGGTCCGTTTCGCGCTCGTGCTTCTTCTGGTCCTTGCAACGGCTCTGATTCCCGTCGGATGCGCGAAACCCGGCGGCACGGACTGGACCGGCCGCGTGACCGATCTGTCGAAGTCGTACCTCTCCAAGGGATACGCATTCAACCTCTACCGCTCCGGCTCCGAGGTCGGGACCGATGCGGACTCGCTCGGGAAGTCCTACGTCGACATGTCGTTCTCCCTGCTTCCCGAGTATACGTCGACCGCCGTCTATGACCCGGCGGCACCCTATAACATCAAGAAGGCCTCCGTGACGAACGTCCGGGTCACCTCGACCTCGAAGAAGGGAACGGTCGGCGACATCGTCGTCTTCAAGGAAGGCACGGTCGACCCGACCGGACCGCACATCGACATCGTGGGCACGAAGGACCGGGCCGACTTCCCGATGGCCACGCCGAATTCCTCCGGCCGTCAGTTCATCCTGTATCTGGAACTCGACCGAGTCGCCCTCTATGATGTCGATGAATCGCCGGCCGCCGCGAACGGAAACCAGCCGACCCTGAAGCAGATCTACGACGAACTCGGCATCGACCAGGCCGCCGTGGCGCTTACCTTGTCCTTCCGCATCGAACTGCTGACGGTATCGGGCAAGACGCTGTTCCACGACTATTCGGTCGTCCTTCCGCCCGTCGGCGTCGATGTGACCTCCGACGAGTTCCACTACGAGTATTTTGAACCCGATGTCGCGAAAATGGAGCCCTTCCTCGAGAAATGACCTCGAGAACCGTCGAAAGGAACCTGGATGGAATTCTCATTTCCTGGCCTGATCCTCGGATTCCGCGAGCTGCGTTCGTGAAGCACGCCGTTCCCCGCATCGGGTACGCCTGCATCGCGCTCGCCGTGCCTGGCGCTGCACTTTCCTCCTGCACCCTGCGCTCCGCCGCATCCGCCCCGGGCCGCCTGCAAGCCGTCGCAACCGCCAACCTGCGCGCCCTCGAGGCGGCGGTCGCCTACAACCGCCGCGAGGGGATCCGGCTCTACCGCATCTCCTCCGACCTGATCCCCCTCGCCACGCACCCCTCCCGCCCGATGGACCTCGGCGACGCCCTCTCGCATGTCTTTTCGGCAGACCTCGCGCGCATCGGGGCGGCCGCCCGCGACGGCGACCTCCGCCTCTCGATGCACCCCGGGCAGTACACCGTGCTGAACTCCCCCTCGCCGGAGGTCGTCGCCCGGTCCGTGGAGGACCTCGCCTACCATGCCGCTGTCCTGGATGCCCTCGGGACCGGCGGTGAGGCGCGCGTGATCCTGCACGTCGGCGGTGGATACGGCGACAAGGACGCGGCGAAGGAACGGTTCGTGCAGCAGTTCCGCCGTCTTCCCGATGCCGTCCGACGCCGGATCGCCGTAGAGAACGACGACCGGATCTTCACTTCGGCCGATGTTCTCGAGGTGGCGACGGCCCTTTCCATCCCGGCCGTCTACGACAACCTCCACGCGACGCTCAACCCGGCCGCCACCGGTGGCGACGACGCTCTCTGGACCGCTCGCTTCGCCCCGACATGGCGTCCCGGAGACGGAGCGCAGAAGATCCATTACTCGCAGCCGTCTCCGAATCGACGTTCCGGCTCGCACTCCGACTCGATTCTCGTCGATCCGTTCCTCGCGCATCTGGAGGCGCTCCGAATCGGCATGCCGGCGGGCGAGGGGCTGCCCGACATCATGCTCGAGGTGAAGGACAAGAACCTATCCGCCGTGAAGGCGAATCTCCTCGCCGAGTCCCTCTACCGTCCGGACGCGCGCGGCACGGTCCGCCGTCTGGAGAAGGAATGGGCGCGCTACAAATACCGCGTGCTCGCCCGGTCCGAGCGCGACTACGACGCCATCCGGCAGCTGCTGAAGGACAAGGCACCTGCTGACCTCCCAGGCTTCGTCCTCGCTTTCTACCGCACCGTGGAGCAGGCGCTGGCCCGCCCCGAGGACCCGGGGGCGGAAGTGAACGCCGCGCAGCATGTTTGGGGGTACTTCAAGAAGGCGGCAACGCCAGCCGACCGCAAACGCTTCGAGTCCCTGCTCGCCCGGTACCGTTCAGGCGGTGCGGCCTCAACACAGATCCGCTCCCTCCTCGGCCGGCTCGCCGACCGGGAGGGGGAGCGGTACCTGCAGGAGGGCTACTACTTCCTGAACTAGAGGTCCTTCAGGTTGAAGAACGCCTTGCGCCCCGGGTACTCGGCGGATCCGCCCAGTTCCTCCTCGATGCGGAGCAGCTGGTTGTACTTCGCCACGCGGTCCGTGCGGCTGGGGGCACCGGTCTTGATCTGACCGGCGTTGGTCGCCACGGCGATGTCGGCCAGCGTGACGTCCTCCGTCTCGCCGGAGCGGTGGGAGGTCACGGCGGTGTAACCGGCGCGGTTGGCCATCTCGATGGCCTCGAGCGTCTCGGTCAGCGTGCCGATCTGGTTGACCTTGATCAGGATGGAGTTCGCCGTGCCGGTCTCGATGCCGCGTGCGAGACGTTCGGTGTTCGTGACGAACAGATCGTCTCCGACCAGCTGGATGCGCTTGCCGAGCCGTTCGGTCAGCAGCTTCCACCCGTCCCAGTCCTCTTCGGACATGCAGTCCTCGAGCGAGACGATGGGGTAGCGGTCTACGAGTCCGGCCCAATACTCCACCATCTGTTCCCGCGTGAAGAGCGTGCCTTTCTTCCAGAACAGGTAGGACCCCTCGTGGCCGACCTTGGCCGCCTCGTCGTACATCTCCGTCGCCGCGGCGTCGACCGCGAGCAGGAAGTCCTCGCCCGGCTTGTATCCGGCCGCCGAAATCGCCTCGACGATCACCTTGAGGGCGTCCTCGTCGCTGTCGAGGTTCGGGGCGAATCCGCCTTCGTCTCCGACCGACGTCGCGAGCCCCTTGGACTTGAGAACCTTCTTCAGCGCCGCGTAGACCTCTGCACTCCAGCGCAGGGCTTCACGGAAGCTGTCCGCACCCACGGGCATGATCATGAATTCCTGGATGCTGACGCTGTTGTCCGCATGCTTGCCGCCATTCAGGATGTTCATCATCGGAACGGGCAGGCGCCGCGCGTTCGTGCCGCCGATGTAGCGGTAGAGGGGTAGGTCCAATGCATCCGCGGCCGCCTTGGCCACGGCGAGGGAGACTCCCAGGATCGCGTTCGCGCCAAGGTTCGCCTTGTTCGGCGTCCCGTCGAGCGCGATCATCGAATGGTCGATGCCGACCTGGTCGAACACGTCCATCCCATACAGCGCGGGCCCGATCGCGGTGTTGACGTTGGCGACGGCCTGATCCACGCCCTTGCCGCCGTATCGCTTCGGGTCTCCGTCACGCAGCTCGACGGCCTCGAAAGCGCCGGTCGACGCGCCCGATGGCACCGCCGCGCGCCCGAAGGCGCCGCAACAGGTCGTGACCTCCACCTCGAGGGTGGGATTGCCTCTGGAGTCGAGGATCTCGCGCGCGAAAACGCTCTCTATGGTCGAATGTCCGTTCATGGTTCCGCTCCTTCCCGTAGGCGCTCCCCGCGCCACCTTCCGGTGCGGGCGGGCGTCAGACGTCCACCGACTCGTCGATGAACTGGCTGATGTACATGTCGTGGTAGTGACCCTTCCGATGCATGAGCGTCCGGTGGTCCCCGTCTTCGATGATACGCCCGTCGGAGACGACGAGGATACGGTCGGCGTTACGGATTGTGGAAAGGCGGTGGGCGACGACGAAGGAGGTGCGACCCGTCAGAAGGCGGGTGATGGCATGCTGGATGGCCTGCTCGGTCTCGGTGTCGACGGACGAGGTCGCCTCGTCGAGCACGAAGAGACAGGGGTCGGCGAGCACGGCGCGGGCGAAGGAGATCAGCTGCTTCTCGCCGGTGGAGAGGCGGTTTCCGCCCTCGCCGACCTGGGTTTCATACCCGTTCTCGAGGCGGAGGATGAACTCATGGGCCGAGACGAGCCGCGCGGCCGTCTCGACGGCATCGTGGTCCGCATCCGGCTTGGCGTAGCGGATGTTCTCCTCGACCGTCCCGCTGAAGAGGTGGGGGGCCTGGAGGACGTATCCGAGGCGCGAGTAGAGCCACATGAGCGGATACTCCCGGTAGTCGCGTCCGTCGATCAGGATCTGGCCCGAGGTCGGCTCATAGAAGCGGCAGGCGAGGTTGACGATCGTGCTCTTGCCTGCGCCGGTCTCGCCGACGAGGGCGACGGACTGGCCGGACGGAACGATGAGGTCGAAGTGTTCGAGGACCTTCTCGCCCTCGGCATAGGCGAACGAGACGTCGCGGAATTCGACGCGGCCGTCCATCCCGGGCCAGCCGGCGGGGTCTGCGCCAAACTGCGCCTCGAACGCCTCGCGCACGCCGGGGTCGTCGACGATCTCGGGTTTCTCGTCGAGGAGGCCCATCACGCGTTCCGCGGCGGCCTGGGCCGACTGGAGTTCAGCGAAGATGCGGGCGAGGTGGCGGATGGGCTCGAAGAACCGCGACGCGTAGGAGACGAAGGCGTAGAGCGTGCCCATCATCAGGACGCCCGAAATGACCTTCGAACCGCCGGCGACGAGCACCAGCGCGGCGCCGCAGGCAGCGAGCACCGATACGAGAGGGATGTAGAGCGAGGCGAACACGGCGGCGCGGACGGACGAAGAATACATGGTATCTGCCAGCGCGCGGAACTCCTCCGTGTTCTTGCCCTCGCGCAGCAGCGTCTTCGTGGTGCGCGCGCCCATGATGCCCTCGTTGAAGGCTCCCGTGATCTTCGAGTTGGTCTTGCGGATCTCGCGCTGGGAGTTCAGCATCCGTTTCTGGAAATATACGCTGGCATACGCGAGGAGGGGACAGACGGCCATGGTGATCAGCGCGAGGCGCCAATCGAGGATCAGCATGGCGACGGCGGCCGTCACCAGGCTCGCACCGCCCCAGAAGACGTCGACCAGACCCCAGGCGATGACTTCGGCGAGGCGTAGGCTGTCGGCGGTCATGCGCGCCATGATCCAGCCGACCGGCGTGCGGTCGTAGTACGAAAAGGGGAGCTGCTGCAGGCGCTCGAAACCGGACCGTCGGATGCGGTAGCACATCCCGGTCTCGACCTTTCCCGCGTTGACGAGGAAGAAGCGGATCATTACGGCCTGAAGGACCGTGATGCCGAAGTACACCGCCGCATAGAGAGGGAGACCGTCGACCGTACCTTTGCCGACGAACTGGTCTATGGCGTACTTGGTCAGCAGAGGGCCGACGCTCTCGAGGGCGGCCAGCAAGCCCATGAAGACGGCGAGAGCCGCATAGGCGCCACCGAGTCCCTTGCCCTGGGCGAGCAGGCGCCTCCAGATCCCTACGTCGAGCTTCTCGCTGAAGTCCTTCTCCTCGAACGTGTTCATGCGCCTTCCCCCCCTTCCTCTTCTTCGCCGAGGGCGCTCTGGATCTCCCAGACGCGCCGGTAGAGGCCGGGTCGGGCGAGCAGCTCCTCGTGCGTGCCGGACTCGGAGATGCGGCCGTGCTCGAGCACGAGGATGCGGTCCGCCTCCGACAGAGTGGAGATGCGGTGGGAGATGATGAAGGTCGTGGCCCGGTGGTGGCGCGCGGCCAGCTCCGTCCGGATCTTCGAGTCCGTTTCGGTGTCTACCGCGGACAGGGAGTCGTCGAAGACCACGACCGGACATTCCCGGATCAGGGACCGCGCCATGGCGATCCGCTGGCGCTGGCCGCCGGACAGCGTCACGCCGCGTTCGCCGACCACGGTCTCGTAGCCCTTCTCGAAGGAGAGGATGTCGTCGTGGACCGAAGCCATGCGGGCCGCCTCGTGGACGGCGGGGTCCTCGGCGTCGGGACGGGGCAGCCGGATGTTCTCCTTCAGGGAGCGTGAAAACAGGAAGGCCTCCTGGAGCACGAGCCCGACATTGCG
>CAZOHH010000041.1:15884-20688 GCA_964579735.1 uncultured Oscillospiraceae bacterium
GAGATCTGCATCTTGCCTGCGTCGGCGAGCGTGCGCGCCAGACCGCGCAGCGGCCACAGCAGCATGTCGACATAGGCGATGAAGGCGAGCAAGGTGCCGAGGCTCATCCCGGCCTCCACGACCCGATAGGTTCCGAAGACGGCGACGGCTCCCATCTGTACGAGGCAGAGGAAGTCGGAGAACATCCAGAAGTTTCCGATGATGCGAATGAGCTTCATGCCCAGGTCGCGCAGCGCGCGGTTGCCCTCCTCGAACTTCTCGGTCTCGAAGGCCTGTCTCGCGAAGGCCTTGACGACGCGAACGCCGGTCAGGTTCTCCTGGAGGAGCGTGGAAAGAGCCCCCTCGGCCTCGTCCCAGGACTGGAACGCTTCCCTTTCCTTGCGGAAATAGAGGAAGGACGTCACGAAGACCACGGGAGTCACCGCGATCGAGACCAACGCCATCAGGGGGTCGAGGGCGAACATCAGGCCGGCGGAGAACAGGATCAGCGCGAGGCAGCGCACGATCTCGAGCAGCTGAATGGCGAGGAACTTGCGGACCGTGTCGACGTCGGAGGTGCAGCGCTGGACGAGGTCCCCCGTCTCCGCCTTCGCATGGTAGGAGTAGGGGAGGGCGCCGAGGTGGGTATACAGGCGCATGCGGATCGTGCGCGCGGTCTTCTCGGACACCACGGCCATCCACTTGCCCTTGTAGAATTCGATCACGCCGCTGACCGCGTTGACGAGGACGATGGCGAGACCGCACAGCCAGAGGTTCGCGACGAAGAAGTCCCGGGAGCCGACT
Source organism: uncultured Oscillospiraceae bacterium (assembly GCA_964579735.1). Taxonomy (GTDB): domain Bacteria; phylum Bacillota; class Clostridia; order Saccharofermentanales; family UBA5734; genus CAILLO01. Next base: position 16,668 of record CAZOHH010000041.1, read on the forward strand.
TCGCCATAAAGGCTCTGGAAGAAGGGCGGAAGGACCGGGGGCTGGCCGTCGATCACGGTGTCGACCACGAATCGGAAGACCAGCGGGGTGACCATGGCCAGGGCCGCTGAGAGCAACGTAAAAAGGACCGACCCCGTGTAGGGAGCGGCCGTACCTTTGAGAAAACCGGTCAGTCGGTCGACCGTGCTGCGTACATTCAGTCTTTTCATCGCCCCGTCATTCTACCCCAGGCCACCGAGGTTGCGCAATCCATCGGCAGGGTTCGGGAATGCGAAATGCATCTACTCAAAACCAACCCGCGAGGGTATCATGTACGGAGCATGAAAACGATGAACGACGCAGCCCTCTCCTCCGGGACCCCCCGCGCCCGCCGGCCCCTCTTCCGCAGGGACGTGATTTCCGCTATCCTGCGGCTCTCCTGGCCCGCCATCCTCGAGCAGGTGCTGCTCATGATGGGCGGGATGGTCGTCGCGGCCTTCCTCGGCAAGTACTCCACCGCGGTCCTCTCCGCGGTCGGTCTCGTCAACATGGTCATGGTCGTCCTCCAGACGGCTTTCGCAGGTCTTGCGACCGGCGCGACCGTCGTCGTCGCCCGCATCGTCGGCGAAGGGGACCGCGACGGAGCCCGCAACGCGCTCTTCCAATCCCTGATCATGGCCCTCGGCCTCTCCATCCTCGTCACGGGTGCGACCATAGCCTTCGCCGAGCCGCTGCTCGCCCTCTTCTCCAGTCCCAACAGCGCCGACGCCCTCGCCCTCGCGCCGGGATACTTCCGCATCCTCATGTACAGCATGCCTTTCCTGGTCGTCGACATGACCATCGCGGCCGCCATGCGCGGCGCCGGCGACACGCTGACTCCCATGCTCGTCACGGCGGTCGGAAGCGTCGTGAACATCGTCCTCTGCATCCTGCTGATCGGCCCGATGGGCATCGTCGGCGCCGGCATCGCCCTTTCCTCCTCGCGGGTCGTTTCGGCCGTCCTCCGCGTGGTCCTCATGTTCCTCTATCGGAAGAAGCTCTATCTTGCGCTCTCCGAACGCTACCGGCTGGACTGGGTCCTGATGGCCCGCGTCTTCCGACAGGGATTGCCGGCTTTCCTCGAGCAGGCCGTGATGCAGGGCGGATTCCTCATGACGAGCGGAGTCCTTTTCGGCCTCGGCACCGCGACCTATGCTTCGTGGACCGTCGGAGTCAACATGAACTCCCTGGCCTTCATGCCCATCTTCGGACTCGCCGTCGCGACGACCACGTATGTCGGACAGGCCCTCGGAGCGGGTCGACTCGACGACGCCACCGACGGGGTCCGCGAATCCGTCCGCCTCGCCGTCGTCTCGATCTCTCTGATCGGACTCCTCGCCGCGATCTTCGCCGACCCGCTCGCCAGGCTCTTCTCGAACGACGAGGAGGTCGTCCGCACCGGCATCGCGCTGATCCGCTTCTTCGCGGTGCTCGAGCCTCTCCTCGCCATCATGAACGTCTGCGCGGGCACCCTCCGTGCCGGCGGCGACATCGCCTACGTCACCGTGACGGCCTTCGTCGGACTATGGGTCTTCCGCGTCGGACTTTCCTTCGTGCTGATCCGTTTCGCAGGACTCGGACTCGAGGGAGTGATGGCCGGCACCGCCTGCGACTTCATCGCGCGCGCCGCACTCTACGGTATCCGCGTCAAGCGCGGCCGCTGGAAGTATCGCACGGTCTAGTAGTATTTCTGCTTCGTGTACCTGCCGCCGACGATGTTGTCATAGATCTGCTGGTTGGAGATGCTGTGGCCGAAGGTGGCGTCGAACAGCTGCCATCCAGAGCCGTTGATGTACACCCAGGAGAACCCGTTGACCTTGACCCAGCCCTTGCCTTCGAAATAGACCTCGTTCCAGGCGTGGTACACGCCGTTCGGCGCGAGTCCCATGACGAGGCGGACGGGAATTCCCTGGGATCGGAGCATCGAGGAGAGAAGCGCCGAATAGTCGAAGCAGATTCCCTTCTTCGTGGATAGCGTGCGGTCCGGATCCGGGACGTAGATGACGACGAGGCCGGCGTTGATGTCGGAGGCCAGCTGGGAGTCGTAGGAGATGTTGGCGATGATGTAGCGATAGACCGCGTCGACCTTGTCGAGAGCGGCGGTGAGGCCTGAGCAGAGCTGGTTCGCCTTCGCCACGCAGGCCGACGAATAGGAGAAGTCGGAGAACTGATGGGAGACCAGGAATGGCGCGAGTCCACTGTCCAGAGACACCGAGAAGGTCTGCGTCGGGAGCAGCGAGGAGTAGTTGCTCGTCGCCGGATCCGTGCGCTTGTAGACGCTGACCGTGTAGGTGCCGGACCCCATCTGCAGGGGGATCCCCTCGTAGGCGCCGCGCCGCAGCAGGGTGTACTGGTAGGTGTCGGCTGGGGTCGCGCCGCTCTTGGAGACGATGACCTTGATGCGGATCGTAGGATCCGACGCGAAGGAGCTGGAGACCTTGACCAGAATCAGGCCGCGGTTCGCCTTGCCCGTGTCGAGAGTCGCCGTGCCGTCGGCGTTCGAGATGAGGTTCTGGTTATCCGGGTAGTCGTCCCGGAAGATCACCGGATAGGGACCTGAGATGATCGTCGCAGGGGCCGAGGTCGGTCGGGTCGTGGGCGTTGCGGTCGGAGCTCTCGTCGCCGTCGGCCTCGGGGTCGCGGAAGGAGCTTTCGTCGTTGTCGGCTTCGGGGTCGCTGTGGCTCCATTCGTGACGGTCGGAGCCTTCGTCGGCGTCGGCCAGGGCGTCGGGTTCTCCGTAGCCGTGGGCGACTCTGTGCCGGAGGGGTCGTCGCTGGGTTCCGGTGTAGGCGAACCTTCCTCGGTTGGGCCGGGGGTCACGGTGGCGGAAGGTTCCGAGGTCGGAACTGGGGAAGAAGTCGGATTCGCCGTAGCAACGAGGGTCGGCGAAGGGGATGCCGAGGGGGAGAGAGAGGGAATCAGGGTCGGCAGCACTTTCGCGCAGGCTGCGACCAGGAGGACGGCAAGGACGATTTCGACCAAAGGCAGGGCACGCCGAAAACGGGTCCTGTGCGAGGACGAGTTCACTGGAGGAGTCGGGGGCGGAGTCGTCGTCTCGATCGGCAAATCGTCGTCCTTTCCCTCCGGGCGAATCGCATCGACGCCTTGGAAGAACGTCCTCATTATATCAGACGACGGGACATCCAACCGCTCGAGGGAGCCCTTTCACAAAAGGTGTTGACAGTCAAGGGCAATCGTGTTACGTTGTCTCCAGAGAGTCCTTAACCGAACGGGCAAAACCGGCGAAAGCCGGCGACGCAAAGCTAGAGGGCCTTCCTTTTGAGGATGGCAGCCAGCTCCCGAAAGAAGGATTTTGTTATGTTCAAGAACTTGGATGTTCTTTTCGTCGATTCAGCGAAGCTGGATCCTTCATCCAGACACGATAGAGAGATGTGCGAGGGCCTTTGGTCCTCTGTTCCTACGTCTTCAGCTGATTCCGCCCCCCATATGGAAATCCAGGATTCACTGGAAGGAATTCGCATGCGCATCTGCATGGGAAGATAGAAGAAGTGTTCCAAGGGACCGCCGCTGCATCCAGCGGCAGAGGAGACGGAAGCGCAACGCTTTGAAGGCGGTATCGGTTCAGAAGAGTCGCAGTCCGGTCGGCGCGTGAGACAAACGGTGCAACATAGGGTACCTGCCCGCCTTCCAAAGCGGGCACCAGGACCAAAGGGGTCGGGAGGAGGTGGATCGGGAAAGGTCGAAGGGGATAGGCTGCGTTCGAGTTCGTCAGGGACTTCGAATCCGACGACCTCCGAAAGTGGAGAAAACCCAGAAAGACCGTAGAACACTACTTTGCGTACCCTATGTTAATTGACAAGAAGAATAAATGGCAGTAGATTGATGTTGCAATAGTGTTACAAAACACTTGCGCAGAGGTTGCTGCCCAAGGATTGGGGATGCATTGATCCATACGCCTTATTTGGGCACCTGGCGTATGGGGAGCGAATGGTGCAACCGGCCCCGATTCCTACCGAGAAGGAGGAATCGGAGATGACCAGA
>CAZOHH010000042.1:0-18907 GCA_964579735.1 uncultured Oscillospiraceae bacterium
GGAAAGCGGGGCTGCCAGGTATCATCTTCTCGACCACGAGTTCGACGAGGAGGTACGTGTATCCCGCCTCGGGTCTCTTCGCGAGATCCGTCGTAGTGGTCGTTCCATCGTACTGTTGTGCCGTCTTCGTCCCGTTCAGGTCCGTCGCGGTCTCGAAAGAGGTCGCGCCGACCTGCCAGTTCTTCTCCGTATGGATTTCGGGCGCCTTCGTCGCGGGAGGTGCGGATGGGGTGCAGGCCGAACCAAGCAGCACGAGGGCTACTGTGCATGCGACGCTCGAAAAACTCCTACTCCAGTCCATGGGCGGCAAGTACCTCCTTCGGGATGAGGTCGACCGCCGGAGTGCCGATCTGCAGGTCGTTCACCTCAGGGCCATAGATTGGCATCCGCTCCATGCGGTATTCGTTCAGGGAGCCCGATCCAACCTTCGTGGTGGCCAGTGCCTGCCAGACCAGCCCTGAAACCTTCGAGACCTCGATGGCGCAGGGATAATTCATGTTGCCCGTGTTGGGCAGGAAAAGGCCGAATACATTGCCGTTGGTCAGCTGCTGGACGTTCCCTCGGCCCATCGAGTAAAGGAGAGCACCCTGTTCCTTTCCATATTGCCAGATCTGCTGGACCGTACGCTTCTCTTCGTCGATGCGATACTGGACGAGACGAGAGTAGAGTTCCGGCGCCACGATCTCGTGGTTCTGGATCCGATGCTGCAGGTCCGGGTCGTCCAGAAATCGCTGGTTGCCATTGTCGAACACGAGGATGTCGAGAGTGTCGGGATTCCCGTCCTGGTCGGGTAGGATCTTGGGGGCATGTTGATTATATGACCATTCGAAGTCGGCACCGACCGGCGTGAGAAGATACCGGTAGAAGAGAGTCGACCAGTTCTTCGGGGAAGAGAACAGCCAGCGGATCCGGCCTTCCGGCCAGGACAAGCGGGCGATCACCGACTGGTTGCGGCCGGAAACGAGGATATCATCGCCTCCAGCGACTGGAATGATGGCGTTCATATGCAGCCAATCCAAGGTCTCGGCCGGGTCGAGTCCTGCACGGGTGCGCTGGAGGACGGTCTTCAGGTCCAGAGAGGCCTTGATCGCGCCGGTCTCCATATCGATTCCGTATAGGAAGTCCTCGACCGTTTCGCCATGATTTCCGGTTACCAGGAGTGTCCGGTCCTGAAAGACCGCCATGTCGTGATGGATGCCGTAGGGTCCGTATAGGACACGGTAGATTCGTCCAAGGGGATTCACCTCGTAGAAAAGGACGTCTCCTTCGAGGCTGCTTCCATCCGCAAGGAGATACCGCTCATCGAAATGGTACAGGGCCGAAAGCATGTATCCGTCCTTCAGGAACCAACGGTAGTCGCCATGGAGGTCGAAAGCCACCTTGGTGCCGCCGAACTCATAGGTGAAGTTCAATCCTGGCTGGTAGAGTTCTGGGAGCAGGAGCTCGGTCTGGACGACTATATCCTGCAGAGATTGCGGCAACGGCTCTGTAGAGATGGAGAGGGTCTTCGTCGCGAGTGTTCCATCCTCGGCCCTGGATGTCAGCTCGACCGTATTGGAGCGACCGGCGAAAAGGCCGTAGACTGGAACGATGTGGCGTGTCGCGAACCCATCGAATGTGAAGTCGACGTTCGATGCTGCGTCCGTGCCTTCGACATGGATGGACAGATTCAGCGGCACGGCGGACTGGAAGACCAGCAATGCCGTGAGGGGGGACCGGTCATAGGGGTCGACGACGACGAGGGGGGCGTCGAACGTATATGCGCCACTGTCGAGTTCCTTCAACAGATCCGCGTCCACAGCCGCCTGTTCATGGAGCCTCTTCGAGGCGCGGAGGAAGAGCTCTTGGTCCGCCGTGGGAGTGATGCTCGGGGTAGCCTCCTGCGAGGTCATCGGGGCCGGAGTAGCTTTCGAACCGGGTGGGCCTTCTTGTGTCTCAGGCGCTCGAGTTGCAAGAGATACCGTAAGGACGGCGCAGAGAAGGAATATGGAAAGGATGCCGAGAATCCGGTTTTGCGCGGAAAGGCCTCTAGCCATGCTTCCGTCCCTTGAAGACCCCCTCGACCAGCAATACGGCGGGAGGAAGCGCGACGGCCGCCAGAATGGCCAACGCGCCGTATTTCGTAATCTGGGCGATGTTGAGGAACATCTGCTCAGGGGGTGCGGCGCCGTGTCCGCGCAGGTAGGAGGAGCCGACGACGAAGACGGTGATGACGAGCATGAAGGAGACGGCATGCACGAGGAAATCCACCGATTTCAAGGGAATCCCCTTCGCTCCGCAGTAGATCGAGGAGGCGAGGAGGCCAGGAGCCACGAGAAGCAGTGCGGTCCACATGCGAATCCCTCCAGTACGTGCGCTTTCGGATTTTTTTCAGTATATCACGGAGTCGGGAAGGCCCGAAGGGTCGGGACGCCATCGTCCCGACCCCTCGTGGTCGTTCTGTCTCAGAACCGGGTGGGGTGCGCCATTCCGCCCTTCTTACACCGAGTATGTGGAGGCGGCGGTATTGCCGCCGTGGCCGGTCCAGTCGGTGTGGTGGAATTCACCGCGCGGTCCATCGGTGCGCTCGTAGGTGTGGGCGCCGAAGTAGTCGCGCTGTCCCTGGAGGAGGTTCGCAGGAAGCGATGCGGTGCGGTATCCGTCGTAATAGGCCAGGGCCGAAGAGAACGCAGGCACGGGGATTCCCGCTTCGACGGCGGCCGCGACGACGCGGCGCCACCCGGCCTGTGCCGCGGCGAGTCGCTCGGTGAAGTAGGGGGCGAGCATGAGGTTCGCCAAGGTGGGGTCGGTGCGGTAGGCTTCGGTGATGCGGTTCAGGAAGACGGACCGGATGATGCAGCCACCGCGCCAGAGGGCCGCGATGCTGCCGAAGTCGAGTCCCCAGCCGTAGGAGACGGAGGCGGACCGCAGAAGCTGGAAGCCCTGCGCGTAGGAGACGATCTTGGATGCGAAGAGCGCATCCTTCAGATCGGAGACGAGGCCCGCGACATCGGCCTTCTTCGCGGCGGAAGGCCCGGCGAGGACGGCGGAGGCCGCGACGCGCTCCTCCTTCAGGGCGGACAGGCTGCGGGCGTAGACGGCTTCGGTGATCAGGGTCAGCGGGATGCCTTCGTCCATGGCGGCGAAGGAGGTCCACTTGCCCGTGCCCTTCTGTCCAGCGGCGTCGAGGATGTGGTCGACCAACGGCGTGCCGTCCGGCTCGAGGAAACGAAGGATGTCGGCGGTGATTTCGACCAGGTAGCTCTCGAGTTCGCCCTTGTTCCAGTCGGCGAAGATTTCCCCGATGCCCGGGGCGTCGAGTCCGAGCAATTCGCGGAAGAGGTGGTAGCTTTCGCAGATGACCTGCATGTCACCGTATTCGATGCCGTTGTGGACCATCTTGACGAAGTGGCCGGCGCCGTCGGACCCGATCCAGCTGCAGCAAGGGGTTCCATCCGGGGCCTTGGCGGAAATCGCGGTCAGAAGGGGCCCCACGATAGGCCATGCCGCCACGGAACCGCCCGGCATGATGCTCGGACCCTTGAGTGCGCCCTCCTCGCCGCCGGAGACACCGGTGCCGATGTAGAGCATTCCAGCCGACTCGACGCGCTTCATGCGACGGATGGTGTCTGGGAAGTGGCTGTTTCCGCCGTCGAGCAGGACGTCGCCGGGAGAAAGCAAAGGAATCAGGCTCTCGATGGTTTCATCGACGGCTTTCCCGGCCTTGACCATCATCAGGATCCTGCGCGGGGAAGCCAGGGAAGACACGAGGTCCTGCAGGGAATAGGTTCCCTGGATGCGCAGACCCTTCGCCCGCCCCGCGATGAACGTGGTCACGCGCTCAGGGCTCCGGTTGAAGACGCTGACCGAAAAGCCCTTGCTTTCCAGGTTCAGCACGAGGTTCTCCCCCATCACGGCCAGACCGATCACACCGATATTAGATGGACTCATTTCAATTCCTCCTTCGCACGGGCATCAAGCTCCGTGACGGTTTCCAAAGATCACGAGTCCAGTATTCCACGCCCCCTGCAAAGGGGCAAGGCAACCGGAGCCCCACGGCAACTTCTGCAGTAAACACGTCAATTTCGACCTGCCTTCCGGCGGCTATGGCGCAATGGCCTTCCGCCCTTTCTCGCTGAGCCCATACAGGTCCCGGCCGAGATGCTCGAACCAGTGGTAGTGGTTCGCATGGAGAATGCCCATCACCTTGGTGGGTTCCGCGCCGAGCTCGCGAAGTCGGCGGACGCTGCAGGGTCCTTCTTCGGCCAGCAGCCGCGCGATTTCTTCGGCCATCTGGCGATAGACCGTGTAGATGCCACGACGGTTGACGCCCCCTGTGTTCCGGTCGCCCTTTCTTCCCTCGAACTCCTTGAGAAGCGCCGCTCGCTTGCGCTTCGCTTGTCTGCGACTGTCGGCGCGGTCATACGGGACGGCTTCGAGAAGGACCTCTGCGGTCCCGGTGGTCGGGGTGACCAAAACCAGCCCGACTTCCAGTCGTCGCAGCAGGTGGAGGAGTTCCTGCCACCGCTTCGTGACCATGGTCCTTCCCTTGCGCGGCACTGCGACATAGACGGAATCGACGGTTCGCTGGCGGGCGGCAGCCTGTAGGATCAGGTCGAGATTCAGCGTGGTCTTGAGCTCGACCGCGACCATGGACTCCTCCCGTACGGCCAGAACGTCGATGCCGAGGACTTCGCCGCGCACCTTGAAGCCCTGCTTCTCCAGCATTGCCTTCACGGGCGCATAAAGGTCCTCCTCGCGGAGAGGGGCAAGTGGGACGGCCGACATGCGGACTCCCCCGACGTCCCGCGGTCCTATTTCCCGGAGCGGTCGCGGAGCATCTTCACGATTTCTTCCTTGGACGGAATTCGACCCGAGGAAACGACCTGGCCGTCGATCACGAGTGCCGGCGTGCTCATCACGCCATAGGATATGATGGTCATCATGTCCGTGACCTTCTCGACCGCGGCGTCCAAGCCCATTTCCTCAACGGCGGTTTTCGCCGATTCATACAGGTTCATGCATTTCCGGCACCCGGATCCCAGTACTTCGATCTTCACTCTGCACTCCTCCCCATTGCCTCGTTCAACCCCCGTCATTGAAGGAACTATAGCACACGACACGGTCCTTGCCGTCGGCCTTCGCGCGCAACAGCGCCCTGGCGGAGCGGCCCATGATGATCTCCTGGGTGGACTCCGAGCCGAGGTGCGTCTCCGCCACGCCGAAACTGGCAGTCAGGTGGTGCGTCCTGCCTTCGAACTCGAACGGATAGGAGGAGATGGCGGCGCGGATGCGTTCGGCGACGCGGATGGCCTCGGACTCGTCGGTCTCCGGAAGCAGCAGTGCGAAAGTCTCGCCACCGAGACACCCGATGACGTCGGTCGTGCGCGAAAAGGCGCGGCAAATGCCGGCGCAGATCCGGATGGCTTGATCACCGACTGGAACGCCCATCTCGTCGTTGAACAGCTGGAAGGCGTCGAGGTCGACGAGGATGTAGGTGAGCTTTCGCCGGTTCCGGTCCGCCCGTACGAACTCCTCGGACGCGCGGTCCATGAAGGCTTTCTGATTGTAGGCGCCGGAGAGCTCGTCGAGGGTCGTGAGCTCCAGAAGGCGCTCCGTGCGGTTGATCATGTCCGAGATGTCCTGCAGAGAGAGGAGATTCCCCACGTGGGCGCCGAGATTTCCCTTGAGTTTCGTGGATTGGATCTTCAGCGAGCGCGGACCTGTTTCCGGGACGACGCGTTGCAGTGTATCACCTTCGCCGGCAAGAGCCTTGAGGATCTCCGGGTAGGGGGCGAGGATTCCGACTGCAGGTCGTCCGACGCAATCGCGGGTGAGCTCGGGGAGGAATCTTGCGGCAGAAGGGTTGTAGTCCACGAATCTCCCGAAGCGGTCGATGACGAGAAGTCCATCCGAAGAACTTTCGAAGATCCGGAAATGGGCGATAGGCATCACGGCGAGGAACCGGTAGCGGGTCAGGGCGAGAAGGGTCAGCATCGCGCCGATGCCCATGCCGAGGACGCCGATGTCGAGTCCGAGCGGGTGTTCGACCGTGACGTTCAGATAGAGAGCGGCCCAGGGTGCGAGGGAGGCGGCGATCTGCAGGATGGATTGAATCCGGAGGTGGGTGTGGGCGCGGAAGATCACCGACAGGTATAGATACGTGGCGAAGACGAGGCAGACCGTCACGAAGGCGCCGTGCACATAGTACCAGGGTCCCGGAGTGAACCCCAGCATGGGCACGAAGCCGGAGACGTCCATTCCGTAGGTGCTGTACTGCAGGTGGTACCAATCGTCGTTGAAGCGGAAGATCGAGGTGAGGACGGGAATCACGAAAAGAAGGAAGCGGACCGGCCAGTTGATGCGATTCTCATGCCCGGCGAATCGGAGTGCGAGAAGGACCCACAGCGGGGCGAGAAATGGAATACCGAGGTACTGGACGAGATTCCACCCTACCTTCGCATCCAAGGAGATGGAAAGGAGCTCCATGGCGTACCCGCCGACATAGGCTGTCGCGGCGAGGCAGAGGAACCCGAGTTCCGCGGAGCCGATGACCTCGCGTCGGCTGAACGAGTAGACCGACATGAAGGCCGTGATGGCGGTGACGGTCAGAATCAGGATGCCGAGTGTGAGATACAGGGGGTCGCTCGTGTATTCGAACATGCACATCCCTCCATTAGGGCGATGCCATGGTTACGCCCTACAGAGTACCACATAGCGCGGACCCTTGATAGAGAACGCATCCTTCAGGCTCCCCAGAGAAGGAAAAGGGCCGCCCGGAATTCCAAAGCGGAACACCGTGCGGCCCGTCCAATGGAGGATATTCGGTTCGCCTAGACGCGGAACAGAAGGTCGGCGTACGTGGGGAAAGGCCAGATCGCGGCGTCGACGATGCCCTCGAGCTTGTCGGCGGCGATGCGGAGCTCCTGCATGCAGGGGATGACCTGGTCGCGGAAGTAGGTCGCGTGCTCGAGCGCCGTACCGTGAACGCTTTCAGCGGAGACTACGGTGGCGTTCAGGCAGTCGAGGGAGGTCTTCAGGTCCTTCACGGAGACGGAAATCTCCTGGAAGACTTCATCTACGGCGCTGTTGGGGAAGCCGGCGGCCTTCAGGGAGGAAACGGTGTCCGCGGTCTCCTTCAGAGCCTTCATGGATGCGGGCAGGATCCGACGTCCAGCCATCTCGATCATGGTGAGTGCTTCGATGTTGACGATCTTGATGTAGTTCTCGGCCATGATCTCATAGCGGGAATGGCTCTCGACGCTGGACAGGACGCCATGCTTCTCGAGTACCGCGACGTTGGCCGGATCGATCAGCTCGGGCATGGTCTCGACGGTGGTGCGCAGGTTCTTGAGGCCGCGGCGGGCGGCTTCCTCGACCCATTCGGAGGAGTAGTTGTTGCCGTTGAACACGATCCGCTTGTGCTTGGCCAGCAGTTCCTTGACGAGGGCGTTGACCTCGGATTCGAAGTCGGCGGCCTTCTCGAGACGGTCCGCGATGCGGCTGAGGGTCTCGGTGACGATGGCGTTGATCACGAAGTTCGGAGTGGCTATGGAGGCGGAGGAGCCGCACATGCGGAACTCGAACTTGTTGCCGGTGAAGGCGAAGGGGGAGGTGCGGTTGCGGTCGGAGGTATCCATAGGAAGGGAGGGCAGCGTCGACACGCCGATGCGCAGGAAGGCGGCCTTGCCGTTGGCCTTCGGGACGCCGGATTCGATCTGCTCGAGGACATCGGCGAGCTGTTCGCCGAGGTAGACGGAGATGATGGCGGGCGGGGCCTCGTTGGCGCCCAGGCGGTGGTCGTTGGCGGCACTGGCGACGGAGGAGCGGAGCAAGCCGCTGTACTCGTCGACGGCGGCGAGGACGGCGCTCAGGAACACGAGGAACTTCGCGTTGGATTCGGGGGTCTTGCCGGGCTCGAGGAGGTTCTTCCCGGCGTCGGTGGCGAGCGACCAGTTGTTGTGCTTGCCGGAACCGTTGACGCCTGCGAAGGGCTTCTCATGCAGCAGGCAGGCCAACCCGTGGCGGACCGCGACCTTCTTCATGACTTCCATCGTGAGCTGGTTGTGGTCGGTGGCGATGTTGGTGGTGCTGAAGATCGGAGCCAGTTCGTGCTGGGCCGGCGCGACTTCGTTGTGCTTGGTGCGTGCGGAGACGCCGAGCTTCCAGAGTTCCGTGTCCAGGTCATGCATGTAGTCCGCGACGCGCTCCTTGAGGGAGCCGAAATACTGGTCCTCGAGCTCCTGGCCCTTGGGAGGCTTGGCGCCGAAGAGCGTGCGGCCCGTGAACATCAGGTCGGGGCGCTGCATGTAGAGCTTCTCGTCGACCAGGAAGTACTCCTGCTCGGGACCCATGGTGGTGAAGACCCGCTGCGTCGCGGTGTCTCCGAACAGCCGAAGGACGCGGACGGACTGCTTGGAGATGGACTCCATGGAGCGGAGGAGGGGGGTCTTCAGATCCAGCGCCTCGCCGGTATAGGAACAGAACGCCGTCGGGATGAAGAGCGTCTGGTCCTTCACGAATGCCGGGGACGTGGCGTCCCATGCCGTGTAGCCGCGCGCCTCGAAGGTGGCGCGGATACCGCCGGAGGGGAAGGAAGAAGCGTCCGGTTCACCCTTGATCAGTTCCTTGCCCGAGAACTCCATGATGGCCCGTCCGTCCTCGGTAGGGGCTATGAAAGCCTCGTGCTTCTCGGCGGTGATTCCGGTCATGGGCTGGAACCAGTGGGTGAAATGGGTGGCGCCCTTCTCGATGGCCCAGTCCTTCATTGCGTTGGCCACGACTTCCGCCGTTGCGGGCTCGATCGACGAGCCTTCGTCCATCGCCTTCTTCAATTGCTTGTAGATGGCCTTCGGGAGCCTCTCCCTCATCGTCGCGTCGTTGAACACAAAGGAACCGAACTTCTCTGCTACGCTGGTCCTGGCCTCGTCCATCTCTTTTCCCTCCCTGTCATGCAAAAAGGGCGCTCCAACCCCATGTTGAAACGCCATCATTTCCAAGAGCCCCTATGAAACTGTTGGACGGAGATTATCATGACGGTCATCCCCTGTCAATCCCTTTCATCATGGGAATACGACCCCTCCGCGCAACGCGAGATTCCGGATCCTCTCGTAGCACTGGATGGTGACCTCGACGTCGCGCCGGGCGCGATGCATGCCGTCCGGTCGTACGCCCGCCCGTGCGGCGAGCGTGCCCAGCCTGTGGTCGGGATAGTCGCGATTGACCTTGCGGGACAAGCGCATCAGGTCGACGAAGTCGTTGGCGAGGTGTCGGCCCGAATGAGGAGCGAGGTGGTCATAGAGGAAATTGACGTCGAAGTGGACGTTGTGGCCGAGCAGGACGGCGTCCCCAAGGAAGTCATGCACCTGCCCAGCGACATCCTCGATTCGAGGCGCGCCGCGAACCATCGCGTCGGAAATGCCCGTCAGCCCCGTGATGAACGAAGGAATCGAGTAGGGCGGTCGGACCAGCGTCGTGAATTCGTCGAATACGACACCGCCGCACACCTTCACCGCGCTGATCTCGATGATGTGGCACGAACAGGGGCTGAGCCCTGTCGTCTCGAGGTCGATGCAGCAGTAGTCCTCCGGCAGGGCCAGCAGGGACTTCCCCTTGAATTCCCGGACCGTCTTCGGCGCTGCTCCCACGCCGGCTACGACCGGTCGAGGAGCGGCGCGAGTTCGCGCAGGTGGTGGATCTCGTGGTCGATCCGCGGCGCGTCCAGGGGCCGCGATTCGCCTGCCGGGTTGAACCAGCAGGTCGCGAGGCCGGCGGCGGCTCCGCCGAGGATATCGGTCGACAGCTGGTCGCCCACCATCAGGACCTTCGTGGGGTCGGGGTTTCCGCACTGCGCGAGCGAATAGGCGAAGAACCCGGCAGCCGGCTTCTGGGCGCCCGCCTCCTCCGATGTGACGATGAACCGAAAGAAGGGCGCGAGAGGCGAGTTGGCCATCCGCCGCGTCTGCGTCCACTGGACGCCGTTGGTCGCGAGCAGAAGGGTCGCCCGTTCAGCCAAAGCGGCGCAGGCCTCGACGGCGCCGTCGACGAGGAAGACGTTCTCGGTCAGGAGCTGGAGATAGCGCGCGTTGACGCGGTCCGGGTCGCCCGTCCGGCCGACCGAGCCCAGAAGACGCTCGAAGCGGAGGCGCTGCACGTCCTTCTTGTCGACTTCGCCCCGCTCGAATCCCCGCCACAGGACTGAATTGATCTCGTGGTATCGGGTACGGACCTCGTCCGAGAACGGAAGTCCGTGTTCGAGGAAGAGCTGCTGGAGCGCGACGCCTTCCGAGCGCGTGAAATCGAGGATCGTGCCGTCGGCGTCGAGGAAGACGAATGGGTACGCGGAGCCTTGCTTCACGGGGTTTCCTCCAGGGTCGGCGGTTCGACTTCCGGGTTGAAGCCGTACATCCGTTGGAGAAGGGCAGGGTCCGCGCCCATCTTGAGAATCATGCGGTGGGACAGGGTCGATTCGAAGTCCATCGATCCATCTCACCGGGCACAGGAGGAGACGAGTAGAACGGCCAGAAGTACGAGAACAAGAGCTCCGAGCTGAAAGACTACGATGGGTCTGCGATTTCTTGACGGTCTGTCCATGGTTGTATTCCATCCTTTCCTTCGAGTCATCCCTTCGGTATCTGCATGGACTCGGCCAGACGGTCCGCGGTCTCCTGGCCTTTCAAAGCTGCGACGAGGGCGAGGGAAAAGAGGAGCGCGGTGCCGGCTCCCCGCGAAGTGACGATGCGGCCGTCGCGTACGACGGGTTCCGTCGAAAGTACGGCTCCGATCAGGTCCTTCTCGAAACCGGGGAAGGAAGTTGCGCGCAGGCCCTTCAACAAGCCGAGCTTCCCGGGGACGGAAGGCGCCGCGCAGATCGCACCGAGCCAGCCATCCGCGGCACGGTGGTTCTCGAGGAGGCGCGCGAGTGAAGCGTCTTCCTGGAGGTGGCGCGTCCCCGGCATGCCGCCAGGCAGGACGACCAGGTCCTCCGGGGTCACGGAGAGTCCCTCCAGACGGCGGTCCGCGACGACGGGAATCCCATGGGATCCGGTGACGAGTGGAGTCGGTCCTGTCATACCCGGCAGGTTCCCCACCGCGACCGTGAACGTGTCCACCTGGGCTCTGCGGAGAACGTCCACAACGGTCAGCGCCTCGATCTCCTCGAAACCTTCCGCGAGCATCACATACGCCTTCATGGAAACCCACCTCCCGTCCATTCCGACATCATAGCACTTCCAGAGGAACCGAAGGGAACGTACGTATCCATCATGGTATACTCGGAAACACGTTTATCGGGCAGGAGCCCGGTCGAAAAGGGGAACGCACGACTTGAAGGAAAGACGCCTCACCGGCATCGTCGCAGCCATCGGATCCAACCTGATCTTCGGCCTCAGCTTCCTTTTCTCGCGCACCGCGCTCACCCGCGGCGTACCCGTCGCCACGCTGCTCGGCCTGCGCTTCTTCGTCGCATTCCTCGCGATGACCCTGCTGATCCTCTTCGGCGTCCTCCGCGTCGACTTCCGCGGAAAGCGGCTCCTGCGGCTCCTGCCACTCGTCCTGATCCAGCCGGTCCTGTATTTCGTGTGCGAGACGTTCGGCATCCGGATGACCTCCTCGTCCGAAGCCGGTATCATCATCGCCCTGCTTCCAATCGTGTCGGTACTGCTGTCCGCTCTATTCCTGCGCGAGCGCCAGACGCGCGGCCGCGTCGCCTTCATCCTCCTCTCGATCGTCGGCGCCGTCCTGATCGTCGGGCTATCCGGCACCCGCCCGTCCTTCAACGTGCTCGGCACCGTGCTGCTCTTCGGTGCGGTGCTGTCCGCCGCGGTCTTCAACCTGCTGTCGCGGCACCTGTCGGAAACGTTCAGCGCGGTCGAGATGACGTACGCCATGATGGCGACCGGCACGCTGGTCTTCGGGGGTGCGGCTGCGTACGGGACCTCGACGGGCGGCGGCTTTCCCGAGCTGCTGGGCTATCTCGCGGACCCTCTGATTCTCGCGGCGCTGGGCTATCTCGGTCTTCTGTCCTCGGTCGTCGCCTTCATCCTGCTGCACCGCGCGGTCGAAGGCCTCGGCGCTGCGCGCACGGCGTCCTTCGCGAACCTCGCGACGGTCGTCTCGATCGCGGCGGGCACGCTCGTCCTGCGCGAGTCGCTGGCCTGGTATCACTTCGTAGGCTCGGCGCTGATCCTGGTGGGCGTCTGGGGCGCGAACCGCGGCGGGGAGAGCAGGAAGTCTTCCCGTCAGTCTCCTTCGTTTTCTGTTTCCCCGGACAAGTAGAAGTCGGGGCTCATTGCCCTTTGCCGCCCTTCCCGCTCCCCTTCTTCAGGTACTTCAGGATAGCCGACACCGTCCACAAGGGAGCGGCGACCGCCTGAGCGAGATTGCCCAGACCTGCGAGCGCGCCGGCCGTCCCGTCGTGCTCGTCGCGCACGAGGTAGGTCCAGGTCGAGGCGGGCGCGGCGAGGCCCGCTGCGCCGAGGTCGATCCCCTGGGGGCCGATTTCCGCCGTGCGCAGGGTCTCCTCCACGGCGTCATGGATGTCCCGCTGCATCTCCGAGAACCCTTCGGCGGCGGCGCGGTTGAATTCGAGCAGGGGGTCCTTCCCGACCAGGTCCATGAGGTGGATGCTGTCGCGCAGGTAGGAGACGGACTCGAGGTAGTCCGACCAGCCGCGGTCGATGTGCCGAAGGGTCGCGAGGCGTTCAGCATCGAACGCCGCCCGCACGCTGAAGCGCGCGACCGTCTCTGCGAATCTGCCGGGCAGCGCGTCGCGGAACCGATCCAGCGCGACCTCGCGGCGCAGCACGCGCTCCCGGTATTCCTGCAGGTTCTGTCCCTGGCGCTCGATGACCGTCGTGTAGCGGCTGAGCATCCGCCGCGCGTCGAAGTCCTGTCCCTCGACGATGCGTTGGACGCGTGCGGTCTCCCGGAGCACGGCCGGATCCCGGAGCGGTTCGTCCCGATGGGCCAGGTCGGTCCCTGCGGGCAGAAGGTCGTGCAAGTGGAAGCGCACGAAGAGATCGTCCTCGAGACTCAGGAAGAACCTCGTCGCACCGGGGTCGCCCTGCCGACCGGACCGCCCGCGGAGCTGGTCGTCGATGCGCCGGCTCTCGTGGCGCTGGAGGCTCAGCACGAAAAGCCCCCCCGTGCGGACGACCTCGTCGCGGAATCGTTCATCGGAGCCGCCCAGGCGGATATCGGTGCCGCGGCCGGCCATGTTCGTGGAGACGGTCACGGCGCCGGGGGCTCCAGCTTCGGCCACGATCCCGGCCTCCTGTTCGTCGTTCTTCGCGTTCAGCACCCGGCAGGCGATCCCCCGTGCGACGAGCCGTTCGGCCAGCGCTTCGGACGCCTCCACGCTGGCGGTTCCCAGCAGCACGGGGCGGCCCGCGGCGTGCGCATCGGCCACGGCCTGGAGTACCACCTCCTCCTTGGCTTCCCGGTGGGTGAAGACGAGGTCCGGCAGATCCTCCCTCACGCAAGGCCGGTCCGTAGGCACCACTGCGACGCGGCGGCCATAGAATTCGAACAGTTCCTCCGAGGAGGACACGGCGGTTCCGGTCATCCCACAGAGGTGTGGGTACCGCCCGAGGAATCCCTGCAGAGTCGTCTGCGCAAGAATCCGACCGCGTCGGGACGGTTCCAACTCCTCGCGGGCCTCGATGGCCTCCTGTAGTCCATAGGGCCATCGGCGACGTTCGGCGATGCGCCCCGTGAAAGCATCGACGAGTTCGATCGCACCCCCGCGGACGACGTAGTCGACGTCGCGCTGCAGCAGCACCCGAGCATGCAGGGCATTCTGGAGACCGACCAGAGACGCAAGGGCACGCGTCTCGTAAAGATGCGGAACGCCGGACAGCGCCTCCGCGCGGCGCACGCCTTCTTCAGTCAGATAGACGTTGCGACGGTATTCGTCCGTGTCGTAGTCCTCGCCAGCCGAAAGGAGCGCGGCGATGCCGTCCCAGTATCGCGCGTCGTGGACGGTGCGCGCCTCCTCCCCCGCCAGGACGAGCGGGATGCGCGCCTCGTCGATCATCAGCGAGTCGGCCTCGTCGACGATGCAGGCATGGAACGGCCGGTGCGCGCGCTCATCCGGCTCCAGGACGAGTCCGTCGCGCAGCAGGTCGAAGCCGGCCTCCTTCGCCGTGACGTAGGTCACATCGGCCGCATAGGCCACCCGCCGCTCCCCCGCCGTAGAGCCTTCCGCCACCCAGCCTACGCTCAGCCCGAGCCGCGCGTAAACAGGTCCCATCCAGCGCGCATCGCGCCGCGCGAGGTAGTCGTTGAAAGTCAGGACGTGGACGCCTCTTCCCGTGGCGGCGAGAAGGCTCGCGGGCATCACGGCGGCGAGGGTCTTCCCCTCCCCCGTCTGCATTTCGATCAAGTGCCCCTCGTGGAGAAGCAGTCCAGCCAGAACCTGCGTGTCGAAAGGCCGCTGTCCGATGGCGCGTCGGGCGGCCTCGCGCACCAGGGCGAATACGGGAGTCCGCAGGGAGCGGGCATTCTCGCCGGCCTGGAGCCGGTCCCGCAACGCGGCGAAGCGGTCCGCGATGTCTTTGTCGGAAAGGGCGGCGCACCCTGCCTCGGTCTTCCTGACCTCCGCCACGGCGCCGTCGAGGAAGGAGACGTCGAAAAGCACATGCGGGTGGCGGTAGCGTTCCTGGAGCGAGGGGCGACCGCTCCTCCTGCCTCGGGAAAAGACCTTCATCGAGTCATCCTGCCTTGAAGTACGCGACCAGCCCGTGCGCGACGCCTTTGGCGATCCGGTCCCTTCCCTCTTCCGACAGCAGGATCTTCCGGTCGCGTTCGTTGGTGATGTAGCCCATCTCGACCAGCACGCCGACGAGGTTCATCTCTCGGAGCACGGCGAGGTTCTGGTCGACCAGAAGGCTCACTCCGGTCGTGGTGACGAGGTCGGGCGCGGTACCGACGATCCCGTCGTAGATCGCCGAGGCCAAGCGCTTGCGCCCCTCGTCGTCGTAGAATCGGTACGTGGGGTGCGAAGTCGACCCTTCGGATTTCGTGCGGTCCGAGCGATAGGCCGTGCGGTTGCTCGTATACATGACTGCGAGCCCGTTGGGGACCGTGGAGACGTTCGCGTTGCAGTGCAGCGCCACGAAGACCACATCCCCGTGCTGCCGCTCCACGTCAAGAATGGACCGGAGGTCGGGGGTGGCGCCAAGGCCGCGCATGATGCCGAGACCGCCGCTGGTCAGCTTGTCGCTGTTGATGTCGATGCACGGCTGTAGAAGGTCGGCAAGGCGGAGCGTCTCCTCCGCGTCGGGCCATGCGCGCGAGCCGGTGGTCGATAGGAAGTCGGCGTGCCGCGTCAGCGTTTCGATACCGGTCCGGGCGATGCGGTTGTACAGTGAAACCCAGGCATCGGTGGTTCGGGTCATCACGACGGTCGCGCCGAGCGCCTCCAGGTCCGTCTTCACGCGCAGGGCCACGGCCAGCGTGACTTCCTTCTCGATGATTTCCGCCTTGTTGCTCATGGGGTAGACGGCGCCGCCGTCCTGGCCACCGTGGCCGGGGTCGAGGATCACGACGACTCCCTGGAGGGGCTCCGTGCCGGACGACTGGGACCGCAGCACGTTCCAGTCGACGGTGTAGGCCGGAACGATACCCGAAGCCTGGTCGTAGACGCGGTAGCCCCCGGGAAGGATAGTCACCTGGGGCGGCAGGATCGGTGCCAGGGGGCGCGGGGTCGCAGTGGGCTTCACGGTCGGCCCTGCGGGTGTGGAGGTGGCGGCGGGCGATGCCTTGCCGACTGGTTTGGTCGGGGTCGGAGACCCGGACGGTCCGAATGAGCCCAGCAGTGCAGGCAGCGAGACGGCCGCGACGACTACGACGAGCAATGCGGCGGCTGCCGCGATGGCACGGCGGGACAGCCTGGGGAGGCGAATGCGGAGACGGAAGCGAGGACGGCGACGCGGAGGGGGAGCCTTCCGACCCGGCCGGCCGACGACGTCGACGGGGCGAGGAGGGACGGCCGGGACATCCTGATTGGACCCTCTGCCCTGCACGATTTTCATGCGCCCATCATATATTACCGACGTGCACCTCGTCCAGACTCCTGCGCGCCTGTTCGGCCAACCGGTGCAGGGTCGCCGCCGGGGTCGGCGTGCGGTCCACGTCGAATCGCCGCGGGAAGCTCCTCGTGAGATGGAGCGGGATGGACCGTCGGATTCCCGCCAGCCAGCGGCCGAGCTGGTGGACGGCCTCGTCGTCGTCGTTGGCTCCGTCCAGCACGAGGTAGGTCGCCTCGACATGGACTCCGTGCCGGACCGCCGATTCGAGGTTCCGCATCACGCAGGCGAGGGCGCCGGAACCGTCGCAGTCGGCGCGGTGCGAGGCTTCCCGGCCCGCACCCACCCCGTGGACGCAGGGTGGCGGGGCTCCGCAGAGATCCTTGTAGAAGCTCTCCGAGAACGACTTCACATCGATGTTCGCGGCGTCGATCAACGGGAGCAGCGCGTCGAAGGGGTCCGGGCAGAGGTACGCGTTGGTGACGAGCACGTTGAGCAGGCCCGCGGTGTGCACGGCCCGCGCGGTGTCGCGGACGAACTCGTAGTTCACCAGCGGCTCGTTGTAGGTGTAGGCGAGTCCGAGATTGCCGCGGGGAACCAGTGAAATCGCCGTGTCGACGAGCTCCTGAGGGGTCGAGGTCCGCGCCTCGAGGGCATCTCGGGGGCGGAAGTCCCGGGAAATGGAGGCATTCTGGCAGAAGGAGCAGTCGAGGTTGCACCCGAAGGTCCCGACCGAGAGAATGGTAGAGCCTGGATGGAAGTGAGCCAGAGGCTTCTTCTCGATCGGGTCGAGGGCAAGCGAGGAGACTCGCCCGTAATGCAGGGGAACGACCTTGCCGTTGTGGACGCCGCGTGCGCGGCAGAAACCCGTACCGCCCTCCGGGATGGAACAGCGCCGCGGGCAGAGAACACAATCGTGCAGGTTCACGTGAACCGCCTCGCTTCGAAGCGTTCGATGGAATAGTCCTCGTCGGCGGATATCCCGCCTTTCCTCAGGGCGATCGACAGCTGCTCGGCGACGCTGTCCACGCCCTCGAGGTCGGGCAACAGCAAGCCGCTGCGGAAACCCTTGCGGACGATCACGCCGTACCGCTTCGAATCGAGTTCATCCTTCGACCGCACCGGTTCGGGCGTGCCCATCACATCCACGCTGATGTCCAGTCCGTCGAGCTCGTGTTCCTCCAAGGGCGGGAACCGCGGGTCGTGGAATGCGGCGCTCTCGGCGTTGGCTGCGATCTCGCGGGCGAGGTCGGGCCGCTGGGGGAAGACGGTGCCGATGCACCCGCGGAGAGATCCATCCGGAGAGTGCAGGCTCACGAAGGCGCCTGCGGGATGCCGCAGCAGTCCCAGCTGCTCCTCGAAGCCGTTCCGATCGGCCGGTTCGTCCGCCTTGCCGCGCAGCCGCAATTCCAGCGTCCGGCGGGCGAGGCTCACGAGCGGGCCTTCGGCCTGCCTGCGCCGTCCGTCGGCCGCGTCGAGGGCGGCTTCGATTCCCGGCAGCGCCGATGGAACCTCCTCCCCGGCGAGCAACCGGGCGACGAGATAGCCCACCCCGAAGGGACCTTCGTGGGAGAGAACCTCCCCCTTCAGCCGCCGACCGTCATTGACCCCGAACAGGAAGAGGACCGAGCGAAGTCCGCATTCGCCGGCGTCCTCGCGCTGGCGTGCCGTCAGGTGGAAGAGCGGCGAAGGGTCCGCCGCGCGGAAAGACTCCTCGACCAGGGCGTCGAATCGGGGGCCTTCCGGGTTGAATCCATAGGGACCCGATTTCTTCAGGCAGTGGGACATGTCCCCGCTCGCGACGACCGCGACGCGCGACGTCCGCCCATCGACGTCGGGCATGCGGAGTACCGCCCTCGCCGCAGCCTGGCCGTAGCGGTAATGGGAGAGGAGATCCAGGCCGGAGATGGAGAGGTGGACCAGGGTCGGCAGCGGACGGCCGGCGAAAGCCTCGGTGATGAAATGGAGCGGGACGACGGCTCCGTGGTCGAGCGCCTCGACGGCGGCGGACGCGGCTTGTCCCGTGCCGAGCGCGGGGCCGGCGGGCAGCGCGTCGCGGCCCGCCTCCTCGGCGAGCAGATCCGCCATGGCGGCGCTCCCCTGGAAGCGCAACGCGGGACTGCGGTCGCCGAACGACGACAGGTCCCCGGACAGGACCGGCGGCGAGGCCACGCGGAAGTAATCCCCGAAGGCGGGGGCGTGCGGCGTGATCAGGAGAAGGACATCAGGTGCGGCTTCCGCAAGGGCGGCCGCCGCGGCATGCATCGCGTCGAGCGTGGGGCTTGCCTCGCGTTCGCGGCCCTGGCCGACTCCAGGCACGACTACCGGCGGGTGTGGGAAGAGATAGGATGCCACGATCCGTCCCATGGACGCCACCTCCCCTGCATGCGAGAGCGCTCCAGACGACTGGATGGCTCCATTATACGCCTATACGTCTGGATGAGGGATTCGCCGCTGCGCAGCATTACGTCACACCGGATACATCCACCGATTTCGATGAGAATAGAATGTAGGTAGGCCATTGTGAATAGAAAGGGGTACATAACATGGGCAAGTTCATCGTAAAGAAGACCGCTACCGGATTCATGTTCGATCTGCTCGCTGGAAATTCCCAGGTCATTGCTACGTCCGAGGTCTATTCAAGTGAGGAATCCTGCCTGAACGGAGCCGCAAGTGTCGGTAAGAACGCTCCTGCCGCCAATGTCGAGGATCAGACGGAAGAACCCGTGAAGAAGGCGACCAATCCCAAGTTCGAAGTATACAAGGACAAGGCGGGTGAATTCCGCTTCCGGCTGAAAGCGCGTAATGGCGAAGTCATCGCGGTTTCCGAAGGGTACAAGGCGATGGACAGTTGCCTGAAAGGCATCGAGAGCGTCAAGAAGAATGCCGTCGATTCTTCT
>CAZOHH010000042.1:19007-20337 GCA_964579735.1 uncultured Oscillospiraceae bacterium
GTTTGCATCGCCACGGGGGATGGACTATCCTTGCCTTGCCGGAATCCGGCAGGAGGTGTGCCGATGGGCATGGGTGTCGTGAAGGTCCAGGAAGGACGGCTGCGGAAGATCGTGGAGGGGCACCCGTGGGTGTACCGCACGGAGATCGACGCAGTCGAAGGTTCGCCCAAGGACGGCGACCTCGTCGAGGTGCGCGGCCCGCGCGGCAAACTGCTCGGCACCGGCGTCTTCAACGCGCAGTCCATGCTGACCGTACGCCTACTGCTGCACGGAGGCGGCCCCGTAGACGACGCCCTCATCGTCGACCGCGTACGCAAAGCCGTCGCCTACCGCGCCTACTACGACCGCCCCGACACCGACAGCCGTCGCCTGATCTTCGGCGAAGCCGACCGCCTGCCCGGCGTGATCGCCGACCAGTTCGCCGACGTCATCGTCCTGCAGGTCCTTTCGCTGGGCATGGAGCGCTGGCAGGACCTGATCGCACGCACCCTCGTCGACCTCGTGAAGCCGCGCAGCCTGCTGCTTCGCAACGACGAGTCCATCCGCCTCAAGGAGGGCCTCCCCCTCTACAACCGCGTGTTCTTCGGTCCGGAGCCGGGCGAGACCGAGATTCTCGAGAACGGCCTGAAGCTGCTGGTGGACCCGGTCGGTGGCCAGAAGACGGGCTACTACCTCGACCAGAAGGACAACCACGCCTTCCTGCGCAAGTTCTCTGCCGGCAAGCGGGTGCTGGACTGCTTCTCCTACGTCGGTGGGTTTGGACTGAACGCGGCAGCGGCCGGCGCGCTGGAAACGGTCGCGGTCGACATCTCGGAGGACGCGGTGTCACGCGCCCGGGCAAACGCCGAGCGGAACGGACTGTCCGACAGGATGACCTTCGTCGCCGCCAACGCCTTCGACTACCTACGCGAGCAGGGACGCGCCAGAGCCCGCTTCAACGTCGTGGTCCTGGACCCGCCCGCCTTCACCAAGAGCCAGTCCGCCCGCGACGGAGCGATCCGGGGCTACAAGGAGATCAACCTGAGCGCGATGCGGCTGCTGCCCGAGGACGGCATCCTCGCGACGCATTCCTGCTCGTTCCACATGCCGGAATCGACGTTCGTCGAGACGGTGCTGTCGGCCGCCCACGACCTCGGCCGTGGCGCGCGGATCATCGGGATGCGCTCGCAGGCCCCAGACCACCCCGTCTTGGTGGGGTATCCGGAGTCGCACTACCTGAAGAGCCTCTGGCTGCAGATGCTGGACTAGTGGGAGCCGGAAGAGCGGCGCCCCTGACTCGTCACGAGCCCACGGTGACGTAGTTGAAACCGATTGAGACGACCTTGTCTTC
>CAZOHH010000043.1:0-19282 GCA_964579735.1 uncultured Oscillospiraceae bacterium
GCGTCGTCCATCCATTCGACGGGGGGCGAGACCCTCTCGCCCTCGGTGTCGAGAACGGAAAGAGCGAATCCAGTCGGGAACCCGATCGGGCGGACGAGAATCCGACCGGAATGCAGGAGGCCCGGCATGGCCACCGTCCCAGTCTTCGGAAGGACGAAGCATAGGGTGGCATCGGCCATGAGGGCACCCGCCACGGTCCGCCCAGTATCGCAATCGGTTCCGGAGACGATGTCGACGGCCAATATCCGGCAGCGAAGGGGGTTCGTCGATTGCATGGCGCGGATGCGGTCGAAGAGAGCATGGACCGGCTCAGGAAGCATGGTTCCATGGAAGCCGGTGCCGAATGCAGCATCGAGGACGACGAGCGAGCCTGCGGTATCGAGGAGGTCGGGCGCATCGGAGGGAACGGATGGTATATCGAGGCGGTGGGCTGCTTCGCGGTTCACGGCGCTTTCAACCCCTAGATCGGCGCCGGGGTCTGTTTCACAGATTCGTACGTCATGGCCGGCGGTCCGAAGAAGGCGGGCCGCCGCGAAGCCATCCCCGCCGTTGCTGCCCTTCCCGCAAAGGACAAGGAAGACGACAGGGGTCGGTAGGTCCACGCTCAATTGCACTGCGGCATCGGCAATGGCACAAGCAGCGTTCTCCATCAGGACGGCACGCGGGAGCCCCAGTTGCTCCATGGCGGCCTGGTCGACGAGTCGCGCTTCCCGGCTCCCGAGTGTAATCATCGTGGTCCTTCCCGTGCGTCCGTGTCCACACTTCTGAATGCTACTTGGAATATCCACTATCCAGCGGTAGAATGCAACCCGTGGAGGGCAAGGGATGGAGAGGGAACGGTCCAAGTTGGTCGGGGCGGTACGCAGGGCCGTCGAGGACTATGGGATGATCGCACCGGGCGACCGCGTCGCAGTCGGCGTCTCCGGAGGCAAGGACAGTCTCGCGCTTCTCTATGCCCTCGC
Organism: uncultured Oscillospiraceae bacterium; assembly: GCA_964579735.1. Taxonomy (GTDB): domain Bacteria; phylum Bacillota; class Clostridia; order Saccharofermentanales; family UBA5734; genus CAILLO01. The sequence goes on from CAZOHH010000043.1 coordinate 963, forward strand.
CCGGTACCGCGTCTTCTCCCGTGCTCCCTTCGAACTCGTCGCGATCATGCTGGACCTTGGCTTCCCCGATGTCGATTCTTCGCACGTGGAGGAATACTGCCTCTCCCTCGGCGTCCCGTTCCACCTGGAACGCACGCAGATCGGTCCCATCATCTTCGACATCCGCAAGGAGCCGAGCCCCTGTTCGCTCTGTGCCCGCCTCCGGCGCGGCATCCTCGTACAGAAAGCGAAGGACCTCGGATGCAATCGGCTCGCATTGGGGCACACCCGGGAAGACGCCGTGGAGACCCTGCTCATGTCCATGTTCTACGAAGGCCGCATCCACTGTTTCGAGCCCGTTTCGTGGCTCAGCCGCGCGGAAATCCACCTGATCCGCCCCATCGCCCACGTGAGGGAGGATCTCATCCGCGCACTCGTCGATGACTTGGGGCTCCCCGTGCTGAAGAGTCCGTGCCCGGCGACCGGAACCACCTCGCGTCGACGCGTCGAGGATCTCCTTTCGGATCTTTCCGTAGATGACCCCGAGTTGGGCGACCGCATCTTCGGCTCCCTCCTCGCCTCCGGCATCGACGGCTGGAAAAAGTCCGCCTCCCATCAAAGGGAAGCGGACTCGCCGTAGGCCGGAATACGTGCTCTAGAGTGCCTTGTCGATCATGGCGGCGAGATCCTCGTAGGGACGTGCCCCGATCACGCGGTCCACGACCTGCCCGCCCTTCATGACGAAGAGAGTCGGGATGCTCATCACCTTGAATTTCTCGGCAAGGGCCATCTCTTCATCGACATTGATCTTGCCGACAACAGCCTTGCCTTCATAGGCGCTGGCCAGTTTTTCGACAGTGGGCCCGACCATGCGGCAGGGGCCGCACCAGACTGCCCAGAAATCAAGCAGCACCGGTTTGTCGCTGCGCATCACGAGTTCGTCGAAGTTCGCACTGGTCACCGTCAAAGCCATGGTTCATTCCTCCTGAAAGCTTGATTTGAATCATGATCACATCATACCGTTTCGCGGAATTCGGGCAGTAACTGGAGTTACATGCATCTTCGGGACATGTCACGAAGATCCTATCCCCTCGCAGAAATCGTTTGCATCGCCTTCTGTCAATGGATACAATCGAACGGGGGGAAACGCCATGCCGACGGAAGCCACGAGCGTCTATGGATACATGGTCCGTTCCGGCACGATCCGCTATCGATGCGGAAGCGAGCTGGGAGCGGTCGACGTCAGCATCGGTGCCACGCCCCGCCCGGCCCCCCCGGGACTGACCGCATGGTGTGCCCTCTCCACCGAATTCGGAGGTCTCCGGGCCACACTCAACGTCAAGAACTCCATGGGGCTGCCCGTTGATATCCTTTCCGCCCAGCTCGAGACCAACGTCTTCCTGTCTCCCACCAAGCGGGTCTTCGCGAATGGGTGGCAGTCGGAAAGCGTCTCCGATCTCGTCCGCATTTCCGAAGGACTGAGCTCCCCCCGTCTTTCCCGCGCCACCGACAAGGCCTGCGGTGACTACGACCTCGTCCGATATGGCCCGGGGCGCGTTCACAGCTGGACCTATACCTATTTCGGCACCGAAGAGGATTTCTCCTTTGCGGGATCCCTCGACGAGACCACGGCATTCACCCGTTTCGAATTCGTCTCCGCCAGTCGTCGCGGGTCAGCCGGTCTGACGATCCATTGCGACTGCGCCGGTCTGGTCCTGCCTCCCTTGTCCCGTACGGCCGGCACCAGCGAAGCGCCCTGCCGACTCGCAGACATCTTCCTTGTCCGTGGGCGCGAGGAATCCTGCGTCGACGCGTACTTCTCGCTCCGCCGCAGAGCCTGGCCGGAGTTCAAGGGTCGCAAGGCCTTGCACCGCATTCCAGGTCCGCCTGCCCTCATGTGGGACGCTGGGTCTCGCTCGGTCCGCATCATGGACGAGCAGCGGCTCGCTGACGTATTGGATCCGTTCCGAATCCTCGAGATCCCCCTCGATGCCGTGATTCTCGGGAGGCAACCCATTGCCGGCCTTCGTCCTTTACTCGCGCGCATCAGCCTGACTGGCGCACTGCCAGGCACCACTCTTTCTCCATTCGTATGTTCGAGGCAATCCGACACCTATCGGGAACGAAAGGAATACCTCGCGCAGGATGAGCGCGGCCACCTGCTCAGGATTGGAACGGGGTCCGTGTCGAAGAGCCCCGACTACATACTGGATTTCTACCGGCCGGCCTGCCGCCGATATCTCGAGACGCTCTTCCATTCGCTCGTCGCGGACTGCGGCGCAGGCATCCTCCGACTCGACGACCTGCACGCCGCCACTCTGCTCGGAGGAACCGGACGTGGCCGGACCCGGGCGCAGGCCATGCAGGATGCGCTTCGTCTGCTGCAGGACCTCTGCCGTTCCATCCCTTTCATTGCCGGCGGCGTACCCCTGGGCGCCGCCTTCGAGGCCGTGGACTACGCCGTGGCTTCGCCTACCGCCCCTTTCCGGAAAGGTCTTCCGGCTCTGGCAGGACGGGGTCTTCGGGAGCGCGCGACGATGGCGGACGCTGTCCGGACCGTTCTTGCACGACGACATCTGGACGGTCGCGCCTTCCGTTCCTCCACGGGTGTCTTCACCCTGCTTCGCAGCCGCGACGGTGTGGTGGACGCGGAGAATCGACGCCTCTTCCAGGCGTGCACCGTCTTCGGCGGCGTCGTCGCAACGTCCGACCCTGTGGGAAGCTACTCCCCATCCATCCTGGAGCAGTTCCGGGAAGCCGTCCTTCACCGGGGTTCCCGGCTCTTCGAGAAGCGTGTCCGCGGTATGAAGGTGGAGAAGGACGGATCCGTCTCGGTAATCTACGACCTGCAGGGAGACCGTCGCGAAGTCTCAATCCGAAAAGGCTGACCCTCTCCTGACCCGCTATCGATCCGTTTCAGCGGGAAGGGAGGTCAGGTCGTAGGGAGTTTCCTGGTAGACGTAGTAGTTCAACCAGTTCGCGAACAGCAGGTTCGCATGGGCGCGCCAGCGGACGATCGGCTCGCGAGCGGGGTCGTCGTCCGGGTAATAGTTCTTCGGGACCCGGATCGAAAGCCCCTTCGCCCTGTCTCGCTCATACTCCCCCTTCAGGGTATAGGGGTCGTACTCCGAATGACCCGTCACGAAGATCTGTCGACCATGGTTGGCGCTGGCGAGATAGACTCCGGAATCTTCGGACTCGGACAACAGCGTGAGGGCGGGCACCGCGAGGATGTCGTCCCGCAGGACGGTCGTATGGCGGGAATGCGGGACGTAGAAGATGTCGTCGAAACCGCGGAAGAGCTTCACGTGGGTGTCGGGCCGACTGTGGAGGAAGACGCCGAACATCTTCTCCGGCAGGTCGCGCTTCGGGACTCCATAGTGGTGGTAGAGTCCAGCCTGGGCTCCCCAGCAGATATGGAGCGTGGAGAAGACGTTGCGCTTCGTCCATTCGAGGATCCGGACTAGTTCGGGCCAGTAGGCGACCTCCTCGAAAGGCATCTGCTCGACCGGCGCTCCGGTGATGATGCAACCATCGTATCGGTTTCCCTCCACATCGTCGAAGGTCGTGTAGAACTTGAGCAGGTGCTCCTCCGAGATATTGCGCGGCTGGTAGGAAGCCGTGTAGACCAGGTCGACCTCGACCTGAAGCGGCGAGTTTCCCAGGAGGCGGAGCAGCTGGGTCTCCGTGGTCACCTTGGTGGGCATCAGATTGAGGATCAGGATTCTCAAAGGGCGGATTTCCTGATGGTAGGCACGGTCCTCCCGCATGAAGAACACGTTCTCCTGGTCGAGGATATCTGCCGCAGGGAGGGTGTCGGGAATCTTGATCGGCATTCCGTGCCTCCTGTCTTCTGGGACTTATCGTGAGGACTCCTAGCGGATGAATTCGATGAGGATGGACGAGTCGGGGACGAAGGAAGGCTCCGCACGGGGGACGTGGGAAATGGCGGCGATAAGACGCCGCGCCTCCGACAACGCAGCGGGAAGGTCGGCGAAGGTCGTACGACCGCGGAACCAGGACCCCTGCACACGCCCTTCCTCGAGATCCTTCAAAGAGTTGGCAAGGTGGCCCGCCGCGATCGGATCGACCACGCAGAATTCATACGGCATCGCGGAGTTGACGTATTCGTCGGCATCCGCGAGATACTGCTGGAAGCAGGTCGCCTCGGAGTGGTCGATCATGGGCCAGTAATCCAGCGTCTCGATCGCGGAAGCGGAGCGGTGGAGTACGTCGCGGCAGATTCGACGCAGGATGCGCATGTCGCGCATGTCCAGCAGCTGACGGTCGCCGACGAGCGAGCCATAGGGCATGATGAACACCCCTAGCCGACATTCCCTGGGGATGCTCCCCGAAATCTCACGACTCAGGCCGTGCAGGCCCTCCACGAGAAGAACGCCGCCAGGGGGAATCCGCACCGGTCTGCCGAGGCTTTCCACGCGGACGCGACGGGTGAAGTCGAAATGCGGTACGACGGCTTCTCCTCCTGCAAGCAGGTCGGTCAGCTGTCGCGACATCAGGGCGAGATCGAGGGTGATGGTGCTCTCATAATCGGGTCGGCCCTGGTCGTCCGTCGGGACGCCGTCCTGCCCATAGAGATAGTAGTCGTCCAGGGAGAGCTTCTCCGTGGCCCGGCCATGGAACTGGAGAGCGCCCGAAAGCCGGTCGTTGAAGGTGGTCTTTCCGGATGCGGTCGGTCCGGAGATGAAGACCGCCTGGATCCGAGGGTCTCCGGCGATACGGGACGCGATTGCGTCGACGCGGGCAAGGAATGCGGCTTCGCACTCGTGGACGTAATGGTCGAGCTTCTTCGTCCCGAGGCTGTCTTCAAGGTCCTCGACGGACGTGCGGACCATGTTCTCGAGTCTGGCCAACGCTCTTCCCTCCTTCCATCCGGAAATAAGCCCGATTATATCACGAGGACGCGGTGCGCGGCAGAGGGAGAACGGCTCGTCAAGCCCGTCTCGGGCGCTCGGATTTGCGTTGTCGGGAACGCCCCTGCTATAATACGAAGCCGGCTGCGGGACACTCCGCGATGCCGCCCACACCCTTTCCGATCGCGGCCAAACCCATTCAGGAGGACCCGATGGACCAGAACCTTACGACGACGAACGAGACCCTGGCAGCGGAAATCGCGCGCCGACGCACGTTCGCGATCATATCCCACCCGGACGCCGGCAAGACGACCATGACCGAGAAGCTCCTCCTCTATGGCGGCGCGATCCATCTGGCCGGCACGGTCAAGTCGAGGAAGGCTTCGCGATACGCGACTTCGGACTGGATGGAGATCGAACGCCAGCGCGGCATTTCGGTCACCTCCTCGGTCATGCAGTTCGAATACGGCGGCTACTGCATCAATATCCTCGACACGCCCGGTCATCAGGACTTCTCCGAGGACACCTACCGGACGCTGTGCGCCGCGGATTGCGCCGTGATGCTCATCGATGGGGCCAAGGGCGTCGAGACCCAGACCATCAAGCTTTTCCATGTCTGTCGTCTGCGTGGGATCCCGATCTTCACCTTCGTCAACAAGATGGACCGAGCGGCCCGCAACCCCTTCGACCTGATGGACGAACTGGAGAAGGTACTCGGCATCGCCTCTTCACCTGTGAACTGGCCCATCGGCACCGACGGAGACTTCAAGGGCGTGTACAATCGCGTGCTGAAGCGCGTCGAGCGCTTCGACGGAAAAGCGGGAGACCACGGAGCCAGCATGGTCGGGGTCGAGGTCCACTCCGTCGACGACCCCGAACTCGGTCGCGTCCTCGGCGAGGAATACCACACCCGCCTCAAGCAGGAGATCGAACTGCTCGACATCGCCGGAGACGGCATGGACATGGCCAAGGTCCTCCGAGGAGAATTGACGCCCGTCTTCTTCGGCAGCGCCATCAACAACTTCGGCGTCGAGACGTTCCTTTCGGCCTTCCTCGAGATGGCCCCGCCCCCGACGCCCCGCACCGCCCGCGACGGCCTCGTACCGGTCGACGCGCCCTTCTTCAGCGGGTTCATCTTCAAGATCCAGGCGAACATGAACCCCGACCACCGCGACCGTATCGCCTTCCTCCGCATCTGCTCGGGCCGATTCGAGAAAGGACTCGAGGTCCGCCACGTCCGCGAAGGTCGAACGATCCGCCTGTCGCAGCCCCAGCAGTTCATGGCCCAGGAGCGCAGCATCGTCGAGGAGGCCTACGCGGGCGACATCATCGGCGTCTTCGATCCGGGGATGTTCCGCATCGGCGACTCGCTCGTGCAGGGAACGCGAGACCTCGTCTTCGAGGGGATTCCCGTCTTCCCCGCCGAGCATTTCGCGCGCATCTCGCCCGCCGATTCGATGAAGCGCAAGCAGTTCCTGAAGGGCATCGCCCAGCTTTCCGAGGAAGGCGCCATCCAGGTCTTCAAGCAACCCGACATCGGCACCGAGACCTTCATCGTCGGCGTCGTGGGCGTGCTCCAGCTGGAAGTGCTCGAATACCGCCTGAAGGCGGAGTACGGCGTGGACGTTCGATTGTCCCAGTTGAACTACCGCCACTCGCGGTGGGTGGCATCGGATGCCGAAGGCAAGGTCAGGGACGCCTCGAAGCTCAGCCTGACCAGCACCACCATGCGGGTCCTCGACAAGGACGGCAAGCCGGTCCTGTTGTTCGAGACGGAATGGGCCATCACCTGGGCGACGGACCGCAACAAGGGTCTTGTTCTCGAGGAGATCCACGAGAGAACCTAGCCGTAGGCTGGAAGCCGCGCCTCGAACGCTACGCGGCAACGCCTAGCTGAAATACGTACTCAAAACGGTCGGAGCGCCTCTTCCTTCATGCCGGAGGGAGTGATCGTCTTCGTGTGGAGCACGGGTCGCTCGGCGAGTCCTGCGAGTCCTGCCGGTATCTCCAGCCCGCTTTCCGTGGACAGTTCGTCGAGAAGGACCGCCTCGCTGCGACCTCGCGAATAGCCGTTCCCGAATAGCGCGTCGCATACGCTCGCTCCGAACTTGAGCGGACTCGCGGTCGAGACGAACACCGTGCGCGTCAGGTCCGAGGTGCGGGCGGCATAGCGCTCGAAGACATTGAAGCCCGTGGCCGTATGGGTGTCGACGACGGTGTCGAAACGGTCATATACCTCGCGGATGGTCTTGAGCGTTCCCTGGTCGTCGGCGAAACCACCGACGAAGACCTCCGACAGGCTCCGGAACGTATGTGGGTCGACCGTGTAGGACCCCTTCCCTTCGAGTTCCTTCATCCAGGACGAAATCTTCTCCGCGTCATGTCCGCCGATCTCGAAAAGCAGTCGCTCGAGGTTGCTCGAGACGAGGATGTCCATGGACGGTGCATTCGTGCGGACGAATTCCCGGCGCCGGTCATAGGTCCCGGTCCGGAGAAAATCGGTCAGGACCTTGTTGCGGTTCGACGCGCAGATCAGTTTGTGGACGGGCAGACCCATCTTCATCGCATACCAGGCGGCGAGGATGTTGCCGAAATTGCCTGTCGGGATGACGAGGTTGATCTTCTCTCCGCACTTCATCGGCTCCGTCGGTTCCTTGGGAACCATGGCCAGGAGATCGGCGTAGGCGGAGAAGTAGTAGGCGATCTGCGGGACGAGGCGCCCCCAGTTGATCGAGTTCGCCGAAGAAAGGAAGACCCCGGAGCGGTCGAGCGCGTCGGCGACCTCCGGGTCCGAGAAGATGGCCTTGACGCCGGCCTGGGTATCGTCGAAATTGCCCTCGACGGCCACGACGCGACAGTTCGAACCTTCCTGCGTGGTCATCTGGAGGCGTTGCGCGTCACTCACGCCCTTCGCCGGGTAGAACACCACGACCGATGTCCCGGGGATGTCTCGGAATCCTTCGAGCGCGGCCTTGCCGGTGTCGCCCGACGTAGCCGTGAGGATGCGGACCTCCTTCGCCGTACCGGTCTTGCGGAGCGCGGCCGTCATGAGACGGGGAAGGATCTGCAGGGCCAGGTCCTTGAACGCGGCGGTCGGTCCGTGCCAGAGTTCGAGGATGAAGTAGCGGTCGCTGTAGCGGTTGAGCTGCAGCACGGGCGCCGGGGACGGAAGGAACCTGTCCTCTCCGTACGCTTCCTCGGCCATGGTGCGGAGTTCGTTCGGCGAATAGTCCGAAAGGAATCGGGAGAGAACGGTCACCACGCGGTCGACGTAGGGGATGCGGGTCATGGCCTCGATTTCGTCGAGTTCGAAGGTGGGAATCGTCTCGGGGACGTAGAGTCCGCCGTCCGGCGCCAGTCCCTGGCGGATGGCCTCCGCGGAACCGACTGCGGGCGAATGGCCTCGTGTACTGATGTAGTTCATTCGAGGGTCTCCTTCCGGCTTTCTAGCCGAGCTGGTCGAGGCGCGTCTGCGCCCGGTTGGCGATGTCGCGTCCGTGGAAGCGTTCGACCACGTACTGGAAATAGGGGCGAGCCAGGTCGGGCTGGGAAAGGAGCTGATAGCAGCGGCCGATGTAGTAGGGCAATCCGCCGCCGTAATATCCGGGGTCGATCGCCGATGCCTTGAGGAAAGGCACCAGGGCGCCGTTGAAGTCCTTCGCGTCGAAGAGGGCCATCCCCTGGAGCCGCCAGGTCTCGCATGCGTTGCGGGAAACGTCGTCCAGAAGCGTCGTCGCGCGGGCGAGAAGTTGTCCGGCCGTCTCGGCGACGCCGTCTGCTGATGTCTCCGCGGGCAGCGCGGTCAGCGTGGTTCGCGCGAGGAGCAGTAGGTCGGCGGCACCGGTGGAGTCCTTCGCGGCCATCCGCGTTTCGGCATCGGAGACGTCCCGCGCGGCATCCTGGAGGAGGGTGGAGTCGGCAGGAATCGACGGAGACGGAGTCGGGGGCACGGGTGTCACCGTCGGGTCAGCCGGGATGGAGACGGCTGCATCGGGAAACTCTGCGTTGAAGGCTTCCAGAAGGTCTCGGAGTTCCGCGGAGACCGGCTTGCCGGATTTGCGCAGATCGTCGATGCGGGCGAGGATCCACGCCAATCGGTCGTCCGCGCCGGGTGTCGGTGTCGGCGTCAAGAACCCGGTCGGAGTCGCGAAGGCTCTGACAAGAGCCTGCGAGACCGCTGGATACAACAGGATGCCGCCGGTTGCAAGGCCAGCGACCAGGAGAAGGACGGCAAGGGGTCGCAGGACCTTCGAGGCTCCCTGGAAACGGTTCGCGGAGACCGGGGTCACGGAGCTTCCAGAACTCTTGAGAGCCGGCCGGGAGGAAGCCCGGTCCTGGGGCGAGGTATCTGCTTCGGTTCCCTGGAGGAGGTTCCGGCGTTCACGGGTCTTCGCCATCTTGACCTTCCTGCGCCGCTCCCGGGAAGGGCGGACGAGGTGGTTCATCGCCCTCGCATCCAGCGGTTCCGAAAATGATTCCGCATGGACTCTCGCGACGGGCTCGTCGAATGCGTCCCGCTGGGTCGCGGGATCCTGCGTGCTGACCGCCGCCGCATAGAGGGTCGGTCTCTCCAGGAGGGAGTCGGGGAGCACGGCACTTTCAGCCTTGTGGAAGTTGCGCTCCGCCGCAACGGGGCTTCCGTTGGCCATCAGGCAGCACCCAAGAAGCAGGAAGGCCTGGCCGAAGGACGGAACCGTCGCGCAGACCTTCTTGAGTTCGATCATCGCGATGTCGGCGCTGTCGTTCTGCAGGTTGAGGATCGCCTTGTTGTAGCGTGCGACGGCTTCAGACGCGTCGCGTTCGGGTACGGGAAGGCGGACCTCCTTCGGGTCTAGACGCTGGAAGGTCCGGATTTCCTTCAGCCAATCCATCCTGTGCTGCCCTCCTTGGGTTGCGCGCCGGTAAGATGAAGCGCGGCGGCTTCGCGGGCGGCGCGCATGAGGAACAGGGAGCCGAACACGCAGACGACGCCCCCGTCGGACTCGGCTTCCCGGATGGAATCGGCGATGGCGTCTCGGACGGAGCGCAGACTCTCGATCCTCACGTCGGGCAGAATCCCGGAGAGGGAGGTGCGGACCGCTTCCGCCAGAGCATCCGGCGCAAGGGCCCGGGGGTGGTCGGCGGCGACGCACCGGAAGGAGACGGCGTGGAGGATCGGGTGCGAAGCAACTCCGATCGGCGCCAGCAGCTCGCGCAGCATCGTGGGGTAGTCCTTGTCGGCGGAGACGCCGCAGATGAAGTGGATTGGTTCGTCCCGGAATATTTCCAACAGACTTTCCCGGAGCGCAACGGCTCCCTGCGGGTTGTGCGCGCCGTCCATCACCACGGGGGGATGCGTCGACACGAACTCGAAGCGGCAGGGCCAGCGCGTCCGTTCAAAGCCCATGGCGATCGACTCCCGGTCGAGGCGGGACAAGCCGCCCGGGCCAGCCAGGATCTCGAGGGCGCGGAAGGCCGTGGCGGCGTTGAGCGGCTGGTAGGCGCCGACGAGGGAGGTCTTGAGCACGGCGCCTGGAGGCTGGATGCGGAGGGTCTGGGAGAACCGTCCGTCGATGGGCGACAACCCCTTTTCGAGAACGACGACTTCCTCCCGGCGGACCACGACGAGGGAGGCGCCGACGGCTTCGCAACGGGCACGGACCACGGACTCCACGGTCTTCGCATCCTCTGGGAGCGCCATGGGGACTGGGTCCTGCAGGACCACACGGGTGCCGGACTTCACGATGGCGGCCTTCTCCCCTGCGATTTCCCGCATCGTGGACCCGAGGCGGTCGCAGTGGTCGTAGCCCATGGCGGTGATCACGGAGACCGCGGGGGCGGGGATGACGTTCGTCGCATCGAGCCGCCCTCCCAGTCCGGTCTCCAGGACGACGACATCGCATCGACGCTCCTCGTAATGAAGGAATGCGGCCGCGGTGATCAATTCGAATTCCGTGGGGTGCTCTTCCCCGTCCGCCAGCATGCCCTCCACGGCAGTCCGGACCCTGGACGCGAGCCGGACGAGGGCATCGTGCGGAATCTCTCCGGTGGTCTCGTCCCGAGTCAGGGCCTCGAGGTCGGAGGCGCCATCGAGGAATCGGATGCGCTCCTCGAATCGGAAGAGAAAAGGGGAGGTGTAGATGCCCGTGCGGTAGCCGGCCGCAGCCAGTGCGGAAGCGATGAAGGCGGTGATGGAGCCCTTGCCGTTGGTGCCCGCGACATGGACGTAGACCGGTCCCCGCGGCACGCCGCCGAGTCGGTCCATCAGGGAGCGCATGCGTTCGAGACCGAGCCGGGTGCCGAATCTCTCAGCCGATGCGAAGAAGCTCAGGGCCTCGTCGTGGTCCATCACGGGGTACCCGACCCCCCTTCCTTGCGGCCATTGGTCGTGAATTCGGTCCGATTCTTCTCGAAGGTCCGGTTGTAGAGCGAGGTCGAGAAGACCACCTTGACCGTTTCGAGGACCAGACGCAGGTCGAGCAGGATGGAGTAGTTCTTGATGTAGATCAGGTCGTACCGGAGTTTGTCCTCGGGCAGGGTGTCGTAGCTGCCTGCGACCTGGGCGAACCCGGTGATGCCGGCCTTGACGCGGAAGCGCTGATGGTAGCCCGGGATGTCCTTCTCGAACTGCTCCACGAAGAACGGCCGCTCGGAGCGGGGACCGACGACGCTCATTTCTCCCTTCAGGACGTTGAGGAACTGTGGGAGCTCGTCGATCTTGAGACGGCGGAGAAGTCTCCCGACCGGCGTGACGCGCGGGTCGGACTTCCCGGAGATCACGGGTCCGGTGACGGATTCGGCGTCGATGCGCATGGAGCGGAACTTGTAGATCCGATAGAGCTGGTTGTTCCGCGTGACACGCTCCTGCGAGTAGATCACCGGTCCCTTCGAACTCAAGCGCACGGCCAGCGCGGCGGCCAGCATCACCGGAGAGACCAGCACGAGGACGAGCAGGGACACGACGACGTCGAAGGCGCGTTTCAGAAGCCGCTGCTCGAAGGTCAGTCCGAGTCGGTCGATCATGAAGGCCGGCATGTCGGAGAATTGGACGATCCGGGTCTTGAGGTAGGCGACCTCGACCAGCTGCGGGACGACATAGACCGGCTTGTTCCATGCCGTGCAGTAGAGGATGATGTTGACCTTGCATTCGTCGGACACATCGGGGCAGATCAGGACCTCGGAGGCGCTGTCGATGTTCCGGTGGAGGTCGGCCACGTCGTCGCAGGTGCAGGTTCCGATGAGGTCGACGTGCAGCGCGGAAAGGTTCCCGGCGATCTTCGCGACGACTTGCGCGGATTCTTCGGGGCTGTTGCCCACGACGACCATTCGACCTTTCGCATAGATCCAGCGGCTGATGGCGAGACCGGCGACGCCCCACAGGGAGGTGGCGATGAATAGCAGCAGCGTGCCGAGGAGGATCACGGAACGGGGCACCGAGAATCCTCGGACGAAGAACGCGGCGGCCGTGGCGGCGATGCCTTCCAGGATGGAGAAGCGAATCGCGGCGGTGATGATGTCGACATTGGTCTTGCGGAAGAAGTGGGTCATCTCGAAGAGATCGATGAAGATCAGGGCGGCGAGGACGACCAACGGGACGGAGTCCACGAAGGCGCCGAAGTTGTTCCTCGGCATGTTCGGGAACTCCGGGCCGAAGAGCATGTAGAAGGCGAGGATGAAGGAACCGACGACGAGCGCGAGCTCCAGAAGGACGAAGGCGGTCTTGAAAAGGTGAGCGGCCGTCGAGAATCGATGGCTCTTCACGGTGACCTTGTCATTGGATGCGGGCCGAATCCTTCCCTCCATGCGCATCAGTCTCCCACCGTCTTCGCTTTGCCCGCGCGGCGGGAAGAAAAGACGACGAACTTGCTGAAGAAGTAGTTCACGACCACCACGAAGACGTTCGAGACGACCTTGCTGACCAGGTCGGTGATTCCAAGGACGTCCATGAGGACATACAGGATGCCGTATTCCATGGCGAGCGAGACAAGGCGGGCCATCCAGAACAGGGCGCCCTGGCGGATTGCCTCCCGGCGGTCCCTCTTGCGGTCTCCGGTCTTTCCGCCGGCCTCGAACACGATGTTGCGGTTGGTGACGAAGGCGAACGTGACGGCGGCGATGAAAGCCGCGATGTTGGAGATCAGCCAGAACTTGATGACGATATCCCAGTGCAGGGAGAGGATCGTGATCGTGCCCGCCCAGATCGGCGTGTCCTTGCCGAACAGGGCATTCAGGCCGATGAAGACGACGTAGTTGATCGCCGTGGTCAGAACTCCGAAGAGGACGTAGAGGAGAACCTCCCGGGAGAGGGCCGAGCGAAGTTTCCTGATCAGTTCTTTCATGCGTCCAGCTCCTTGCCGGAAGGTCCGGCGGACAGATGCGGACGGAATCCGTGCATTCGACGGTCCGAAGGCTGCAACCGGTTCATTTTAACAGAATGGGCGCATGGGGAAAAGCGTCCGAGGTACTACCGGCGGCGGACGGCTCGGCTGCGGCGTCCGGAGCGACCGACGAGGAGGAGGAATTCGAGGAGCGCTACCCCCAAGGTGACGAGCCATGCCGTCCACAGCCAGGCGGGAGCTGTCGCGCCTCCTTCAGCCGGGGTTGGCGAGGGCGTGGCGTCGACCGCGGGTGTCGGCGTGAGGGCGGGCGTGGTTCCAGAAGGAGTCGTGGTCGCGACCGGGTCGGGGGTGGGGGTCTCGGTCGGTTCGGGTGTCGGCGTGGCGGACGATCGGATGGTGATGGGAGGAGAATCCGTGGCGAAGGAGGAAACCGCTGCGTCGAACGAGTCCACGAATCCTCCCGTGCCGACCAGCTTGAAGGTGGAAGTACCGAGGGGAGCGTCCGCGAGGGTCATGAAGCGGAGCGTGCAAAGGAGGACGTCCAGTCCCTGCGGGATCGACTGGTTGCTCGAGGACGACCCGTCCAGATAGGTGATCAGGAGCCGTCCGTTCTTTTCCTGCGTGGTGAGCCATTCCGGAACCGTCGCTCCGGGCTCGATGGAAACCGCGCTGAACCGGGTGGCATCGAGCTGCACGGTGATGGGGCCGAGGGCGGATAGGTCGGGACAGTCCAGCAGGTGGACCTCGACGACGAACTCGTCCCCGGGGAGGAGGGCCGTGGCGTTCACCTGCAGGACGACCTGGACGGCCGACTCGGCGGCGACAGGCGACGAGAGCGGGGTTGCGGAAAGGGCCGCCAGGAGGAGGCATGCGGTGGACAGGAGAGCGAAGGGGGGCATGGATCGCCTTGTGCGGCGACCTTTGCATGGGGTGGTGTGCATCGTGGATTCCCCTCTCATTTCGTTCGGAGACTGGAGATGCCGAGGATGTGCCGCTTCAGAAGAAGGAGGTCGGACGCTGCGATTCTACCATTGAAGTCCACGTCCGCGGCCAGGGCCGCAGGGATGCCGAGCGTGGAGAGACCGAGGATGCGGCGCTTCTGCAGGAGCAGATCGGCGGCGCTGACCAGGCCGTCGCCGTTCAGGTCGCCGTAGATGACGAGGACGAGCTCCTGATAGACCGTGCCGTCGATGGAGACCCGCAGGAGCATCCCCGTGCCCGCACGGCCCGAAGCCGGGGCACCCTGGGCGGTGAACAGCCCCACCGTGGCACCGGTCGCCGTGACGGCGGAGACGACGTTCTCGACGAGGGTTCCGGGCGAGATTCCGGTCAGGCGGGAGAGTGCCGCGTCGACGACGAGGGTCGCGCTGCCAGCGGACGGTGGACGGCGAACGACCACGAGCCGATAGGAGGACGTCGAGCCGTCTTCCGCCGTGACGAGCAGGTCCACGGAATTCTCTCCATAGTCCAGGGTGTGGAATCCGTCCCCGGTGACCTTCGCATAGTCGTTTTCCGTCGAGGCTTGCACGACGACTGCGTCCTGCGATGTCGACACTTCGACGCGATAGGGACCTGACGAAGCCGGGTCGAAGGCGGGAGAGATGGCCCCGGAGGAGGTCGACAGCGCGGACAGGAGCGAATCGGCGGAAGGGACGACGGCTACGCCAGAGACGAGGATCGCACCGGTGGAGTCGACGGCCGTCAGGTAGTCGCGGCCCGCCTTGATGGAGAGTATGCCGGACCAGCGGGCGACTTCGGACGACCCTCGGAAGGGGCGGCCGGTCCAGACCACGGTGCCGTCGACGCGCAAGCCAGCCGTGAAGTCCTCACCGGCGACGACGCCCTTGATGCCGGTCCATGATGCGATGTCGCACTGTCCGAAGGCGTTGCTCCCAACCGCGACGACCGTGTAGTCGGAACGCAGTCCGACGGAATGGCCGCCGCCGGCAGCGACCGCGACGATGCCGGTCCATGCCGCTACGTCGGTCTGTCCTGCATCGTCGACCCCGGCCGCGATGACGGTGCGGTCCGTGCGGAGGCCGAGCGCGTGGCGGCCGCCGGCCGCGATGGCGGTCAGGGTCGACCAGGCCGCGGCGGAAACGTCGGGGCCGCCCGGCGTCCCGACGGCCGTGCCATCCGAGCGGAGGCCGATGAGGAATCCCGGTGCCGAGGCGAGGGCGGCGATGCCCGTCCAGGAGGATGCGTCGCAGGAGAAGAACGTGCTGCCGCAGACGTCGGCCACGGTGCCATCTGTCCGGACGGCGGCGGAGTGCCAGCTGCCGGCCGAGACGGAGAAGAGGGGGACGGCGCCGGCCGATAGGGATGATGCGTCGAGCTCTTCGTAGCGGCCGGGGCCGGTTGCCGTGAGCGTGCCGTCGCCGAAGAGGACGAGGACGTGGTCGCGGCCCGCGGAGAGGACGGCGGGACCCGCCGGGTCTGCGGTCAGCGAAGGGGGAGCGCCGGCGGAGAGATCCGGGCGAGGGCGCGGGGACAGCGTAGGAGCGGTCGCCGGCACGGTCACGATCACGGAGTCGGAGAGGCCATAGGTCGGACTGGAGACCGTGATCGTGGCGCTCCCGGTGGACTTCGCGGTGATCCTGCCTTCCGTGTCGACCGAGACCTTGGTCGGGTTGTTCGAAGCGAACACGAGGTCGCCGTCGAAGGCGCCCGACGGTTCCGAAAGGAATGCGAGGTCGAACCCCTTGCCGCTGCCCAGGGAGAAATCCGCAGACAGCATCGTGACGGTGGTGAGCGGACGCAGGTCGGTCTGGCCGCGGCTGTCATCCCCCGCGCCGAGAAGCGTGCCGAAATTCGAGGCGCCGGAGAAGTCCTTCGAATCCTTCACGGCGACGGTATCCCGCGCACCCGCCGAGATGGAGATCGCGCCCGTCCAGGTGGAGGTCGAAAGCTGGCCCAGGGAGTTGTCTCCGACGGCGGAGACGGTCCCGTCCCAGCGGAGGGCGGCCGAGTGCGACCCGCCTGCCGCGATCGCGACGATGCCGGACCATCCCGTGACGAGGCACTGCGCCTCCTCGTTGCGACCGGCGGCAAGCACCGAACCGTCGGCTCGAAGGCCGAGGATATGCGCATCTCCAACCGAAACGGCGACCACGTCGGTCCAGCCATCGATGGCGCCTTGCCCCTGGTCGGTGGCTCCGGCGAGCACGACCGTTCCGTCGATTCGAACGCCGACCGTGTTCCAGCGTCCCGCCGCCACGGCGACGATGTTCGTCCAACCCGCCACGTCGGTCTGTCCGACCGAATCGTCGCCGCAGGCCACGACGGTGCCATCCCTTCGGAGCCCAACGGTGTGTCGTCCTCCCGCCGCGATGGCGGCCAGGTTGGTCCAGGTGCCGACGTCGCACTGACCGGAATCGTTCGAGCCCGTCGCCACGGCCGTGCCGGTGGTCTTGAGGCCGATGGTGTGACGTCCTCCGGCCGAGACGGCGACGAGGTCCGTCCACCCGTCGACAGCCGAACGGCCGTCGAGGGTGTCGCCGGCGACTGAAGCCGTTCCGTCTGCACGAAGCGCTGCGGTATGCGCTTCTCCGGCCGAAACCGCGACGAAGCCGTACCGGGTGCCCCCGTAGGTCGGGCGACTGGGCAGGGCAAGCGGGAACGAGGTCGGTCGAGTCGGCGTGACGAGCGTGAAGGCTGCCGAGGCGGGCGCGCCGGACGCCCCGCCGTCGGGGAGTCCGGCGACGAGGAGCAGGAGGCAGAGGACGAGGGCGAGCGCTCTCTTCATGGCCCTCCCCTACTGCGGCTTCGGCGATGTCGTCGCCGGCATGTCGGTGAAAACGGGAATACGGAAGACGAAGGAGGAATCGAGGGCGCCGATGTCGGCATAGGCGTCGTAGTACTTCACGCCCTCGTCACGGGCGGCCTGGACGTTCTGGACGAACTGGTGGTTGTAGTAGGATGGCCCGATGAGGTCGAACTTCTCGAGGTACATGGTATCCTGCCCGACTCCGATGTAGTTGACGGCCAGATACTTCGCTCCGCCGACGATGGCCCGATACGGGTCGGACCAAGGCATGAGAAGGGTATCCTTCTCGAAGCTGGAAAGCGTTTCATAGGACGAATCGCTCCCCCACTGGGCGTATCGGATGCCGTTCTTCATGGCGCCATAACTGACCGTGGGATTGGGATAAGCGCCGATATTATAGAAGTTGAAGAACCCGGCGTAGTAGTGGACCAGGATCGTCTTCGAAGGGTCATCGGGGTAGGCGGGGTCCTGGATGGAGGCAGGCGCCAGGACGGTGCCGGCGTCGTGTAGAACGCCGTGATAGCATGTATAGTAGCTATCGAGTCCGACAAGTCCCACTCCCAGCGTCCCGAGCGCGGAGGCGATCATACCGCTCGCGGCGGAAGTCGAGACCTCCATTCTGGATTTCGACGCGAGGTGGTATGGGCTGACGCCGGACAGCGTCCCTGCCAGGAGGAAGGTCTGGGCATAGGTCATTTCGACCGGAGTCGCCAAGCCGTCCACACCCCTGTAGAGGAAAGTATTGTAAGGTCTGCCTGTTTCCGGATTGATGGCCGGATTGCCCAACCGGACACCCGACAGGATGTCCTCGATGCCGGAGAGCGTATGCAGCGAGGGAACATAGGAGAGCTGCTCGAACTGGAAGAGTTGACGGTCGTCGAGGAAATTGCGCGGGTCAAGGTAGTAGGCGACCATCTTCTGCGAGGCCGCGACCCAGTTGGGACTGTCGTAGACCTTGAACCCGCCGCCGATGTAGGTCGGGGAGACACCGGTCGCGTCATAGTCCGGCGAGACCATGCTGTAGTGATCGTTCGACTTGTTCGAATACCAGGGTGTCAGGTTGCGGCGCGCTCCGGCCTGACTTTCCGCCGCGAGCGCGGCCTGCCAGGACAACCCCGTAAGGAAAGGCTCTAGATTCCAGAGCGGATGCCGGATATGCGTGTCCCAGAGAGCGGCGTGGTACGTGGTCGGGAAGGCCGCCAGCGAGAGATAGAAGGCGGTGTCGCCGGACGAGTCCGTCAGCGTGACGAGGGGGGAATGGATATAGCCCTCCACGGACTTGCTGACGCCGTTCTCGACATACGGATAGCGAGCCAGATACCAGAGGTCCGTCGTGATGCCGCCGGAGGTGGTCGACTGCCCTCGAACCGTCGCCTTGACGAT
>CAZOHH010000044.1:0-3316 GCA_964579735.1 uncultured Oscillospiraceae bacterium
ACCGGTCGTGTCGAGCGCGGCGTGATCAAGGTCGGCGACGATGTCGAAATCGTCGGTCTCCAGGACGAGCCCCGCAAGAGCGTCGTCACCGGCGTCGAGATGTTCCGCAAGCTGCTGGATCAGGCCGAAGCCGGAGACAACGTCGGCGTCCTGCTCCGTGGCGTCCAGCGTTCCGATGTCGAGCGTGGCCAGGTCATCTGCAAGCCCGGCACGGTCAAGCCCCACACCCACTTCCAGGGTGAGGTCGTCGTCCTGACCCAGGCGGAAGGCGGCCGTCACAAGCCGTTCTTCAACGGATACCGTCCGCAGTTCTACTTCCGCACCACCGACGTGACCGGCGTGGCGGAACTGCCTACCGGTGTCGAGATGGTCATGCCCGGCGACCACATCACCATGACGATCAAGCTCATCACCCCCATCGCCATGGAAAAGGGACTGCGCTTCGCCATCCGCGAAGGCGGCAAGACCGTCGGCGCCGGAACCGTCACTGAAATCATCGAGTGACATCCGACCCGTACCGGACGAACCGTTCGGAACGAAAAACGCCTAACCAGAAGGGACCGGTACCAATGGGTGCCGGTCCCTTTCATGTTTCGGTATAATAGGGAGACAGCTCACGCGAAGGAAAGGGAATCCGAACATGAAGAAGACCATTGCAAGCGAGGCCGAAGGGAAGAAGCCTGCCGGTGCGGCGAAGAAGCCCGTCACCAGGAAGCGCGCCACGGCCGCGAAGACCGATACGACCGCGAAGCCGGCCACGGCTTCGAAGCCGGGCAAGACGCGCAAGTCCATCAAGCCCACCGCAAGGAAGGCGGTAGGAATCCTGCTCGATATGCCCCTGGTGCCTCTTCGGGGCTTGAACGTCTTTCCCCACCTCGCCGTGACCTTCGACGTCGCACGTGAGTCATCCAAGCTGGCCATCCGTTCCGCCATGGAGAAGGACCAGATGGTCTTTCTTTCGGCCCAGAAGGATCCTTCGGAAGATCAACCTGCAAGGGATGGCGTCTATCCGGTCGGATGCTCGGCACGGATCCGTCAGGTTCTGGAGCTCCCCGGCAGCGAGACCCTGAAGGTATTGGTCGAAGGTCAGCGCCGTGCGAGAATCGATAATTATCTATCCGACGAGCCCTTCTTCCGCGTCGAGATTCTGGAATATCTGCAGCCCGCAGGTCCGGAGGCAGCGATGGAGGCCGCCCGCCGTCTCCTGTTGTCCGCCTTCGAGGATTACATGGCCAGCTCGGGCCGCGTGTCGCCCGAATCCATGGCCGCGATCTCGAGCCTGCGAGAAGCCTCCGGCATGGCCGACGCCATTGCGACCAGTCTGAATCTATCCCTCGTCCAACGTCAGGAGCTGCTGGAGGCGATCGATCCACTGGTCCGCATCCCGTTGCTGATCGAAGCCCTGGAACGCGAGTCCCGCATTGCCGAAATGGAGAAGGAGCTCGGCGACAAGGTCCGGAAGCGCGTCGAGAAGGGACAGAAGGAATACTTCCTGCGGGAGCAGATGAAGGTCATTCAGGAGGAGCTCGGCGAAAGAGATGGTACCGCGGCCGATATCGAGGTCTATGTCGAGCAACTCGAGAAGTGCCCGATGCCCGAGGACTCGAAGAAGCGCTTGGGAAAGGAGATCGAGAGGCTGCGGCGGTTGCCCCCCGGTTACCCCGAGGGCTCCGTGATCCGGAGCTTCCTGGACCTCGTCTTTGAACTTCCCTGGGGAGGCGTCAGCGAAGAGCGGCTTGAGGTCGGCGTGGCGCGCGACGTTCTGGAGCGGGACCACTACGGCCTCGAGAAGGTGAAGGAGCGGATCCTGGAGTACTTGGCCGTCCGCCGTCTGCGCGAACTGAAGGGCGAGTCCGGGGTCAAGGGCCCGATCCTATGTCTGGTCGGCCCTCCCGGCGTCGGCAAGACCTCGATCGCCAAGTCCATCGCGGAGGCGATGGGTAGGCGCTACGTGCGGATGTCGCTCGGCGGCGTGCGCGACGAAGCGGAAATCCGCGGTCATCGGCGCACCTATGTCGGAGCCATGCCGGGCCGGATGATCAACGCGATCCGACAAGCCGGAACGGACAATCCGCTGATCCTACTCGACGAGGTGGACAAGCTCGGCGCCGACTACCACGGCGACCCATCGTCCGCACTGCTGGAGGTCCTCGACCCGGAGCAGAACAACGCCTTCCGCGACCATTATCTGGAAATCCCCTACGACCTCTCGAAGGTACTCTTCATCACGACGGCCAACACCACCGAGACGATTCCGCAGGCTCTCCTCGACCGCATGGAGGTCGTCCTGGTGTCGGGCTACACGGAAGAGGAGAAGATCGAGATCGCGCTGCGCTTCATCGTCCCGAAGCAATTGGCGGCGAACGCTTTGGAGAAGACCGACATCCGATTCGATCGTGAATCCATCCGTGGCATCGCCGCCTGGTACACCCGTGAGGCTGGTGTTCGACAACTCGAGCGGGAGGTGGCCCGTGTCTGCCGTCGCGTCGCCGTGAAGAAGGCGGAGAAGGGGCTGAAGCGGTTCCTGGTGAAAGCGGACAAGCTGGAGGACCTGCTCGGCAAAAAACGATTCCGCTACGACCGGGCCTTCGAGTCCGACCAGGTCGGCGTCGCGACCGGGCTCGCCTGGACAGCGGCAGGGGGCGATACGCTCGCCATTGAAGTGAACGTCATGGAGGGTACGGGCAAGCTCGAACTTACGGGCTCGCTCGGAGACGTGATGAAGGAATCCGCCCGCGCGGCGGTGACCTTCATCCGATCCAGAGCGGTCGAGTTCGGCATCGACCCGACCTTCGCAGCCAACAAGGACATCCACGTCCACGTGCCCGAAGGAGCGACGCCCAAGGATGGACCTTCCGCAGGCATCACGCTGGCCACGGCCGTGGCTTCCGCGCTCTCTGGGCGTGCGGTGCGGCGCAATGTCGCCATGACCGGCGAAATCACCTTGCGCGGCCATGTGCTTCCGATCGGCGGGTTGAAGGAGAAGGTCATCGCTGCGCATCGCGCCGGTATCGACACGGTGCTCGTTCCGGAGGAGAATCGCCGCGATGCCTCTGAAATCCCCGCGACAGTGACCTCGAAGCTCAAGCTCGTCTTCGTGAAGGAGATGTCGGAGGTACTGGCGCTCGCGCTTGCATGAGCACTCTCTAGAAACTTCGCTCCGACGCCGCACGTTTTCAGCAAGACGCTCCATGTGCCGAATGCCATAAAGGCACTTCGGACGCTACACTCGAGCCCATAGGTCTCGAGCCCGCTTCCGGGAGCGTCTAGGCTGAAAGCCGATGCCGCACCGTGAGTTTCAAGAGCGAGTATGGCC
>CAZOHH010000044.1:3416-7995 GCA_964579735.1 uncultured Oscillospiraceae bacterium
TCAGTGCGCCATGACGCTTTCCCAGATGGCGGAATACTTGGTGTCGATGGCGTCGTCGGAGTAATAGACCTCGAGGGAGGCTATGGTGGCATCGTCCGGATACAGGGCGAGGTTGCCGCGGATCTCTTCGGGCAGTGACTTCTGGGCCTCCAGATTGGGGGTGGAGTAGCCGGCGTATTCGGAATCGGCGAGGGAGATCTCGGGCTGGCAGAGGAAATCAATGAAGATCTGGGCTTCCTTGGGGTGCTTCGCATTCTTCGGGATGCAGAGGAAGTCGACGAAGAAGTTCGTACCCTTCGGCAGGGCGAAGCCGAGCTGGCCGGGGTCCTTGCCCGCATCCTCCAGCTTCGAGAGGCAGGCCACATAGTCGCCGGCCCAGGCTACGCCTGCGGCAAGTTCGCCGGAGACGTACTTGTCCTTGAGTTCGTCGATGCCGTAGATGGGCTTGGCTTCTTCCTTCTGCTTCAGGAGCAAGGTCTTGGCCTGTGCCAGCTGAACGTCATCGATGGAATTCAGGCTGAACCCAAGTACGTTCAGTGCGACGCCGATGGATTCGCGCATGCTGTCATACATTCCGATGCGATCCTTGTACTTCGCATCGAAAAGGGGTGCCCATACGTCTGCGGGGGAGTCCGAGGCCGGTGCCGGGACGTCGGCGGTGTTGTATATCAGACCGACCGTGCAATAGAGATACGGAACGGCGTACTCGAACATCTTCGAGGAAATGGCGTCATCGAGGTCGAAGCGCACGGAGGCGAGACGAGGGTCGTTGTATTTCGCGTTGTTCGGAATCGCCGTCATGTCGGGCTTGTAGAGCTTGTCCTCCTTGATGAGGCGTGCGACCATGTAGTCGGAAGGGACGATGACATCGAACGCGGAGGCGTCGAGGGTCTGGTAGAGGGCTTCATTGGAGTCGAAGGTCTTCATCGACACCTTGATGTCGGGGTGCGCCGCTTCGAACTTCGCAATCGTGTCCTCGGCGATGTATTCTCCCCAGTTGTAGAAATAGATCGTCGTCGCCTTCGGGGAGCACGACGTCGTACCGAGCAAGGTGACGGTCAGCAGCGCAAGGGAAACGATGACGCGGGTCCAGGAACGAGTGGATGTTCTCTTCATGGGCGGAGGTCCTCCTTCGGCTTTCGGATTTCGCGGTTCGAACGGAAGTTCACGATGAGGAGCAGGGCCAGGACGACGACGAACATCAGCGCGGATAGGGCATTGATCTGGGGGTTGACGGACTTCCGGGCCATGGAGTAGATGGTGATGGCGAGGTTCGAGACGCCGGCGCCCGAGGTGAAGTAGCTGATGACGAAATCGTCGATGGACAGCGTGAAGGTGAGGATGAGGGCGGTGATGACTCCGGGGGCGATCTCCGGGAGGATGACCCGGACGATGGCCTGGGAAGGCTTCGCGCCGAGGTCCAGCGCGGCTTCATAAAGATTCCGGTCCAACTGCTTCATCTTCGGCAGGATGGAGAGGATCGCATAGGGGATGTTGAAGGCGATATGCGAGAGCAGCAGCGTCGCGAAACCGAGCTGCAGGTTCATGAAAACGAAGAGGAGCATCAGGGAGATGCCGGTCACGAGGTCGGGATTCACGATGGGGATGTAGGTGAGGTTCATCAGAAAAGCCTTCGGCCGCTTGCCGAGCCCGTCGAGCCCGATACAGGTGACGGTGGCGATGAGCGTGGCGACCAGGGCTGAAAGCAGGGCGACGATCAGCGTCACGCGCAGCGAGGATAGGATTTCGGTATTGGTGAAGAGCTTTCGATACCAGTCGAGCGTGAATCCGCCCCATACCGACCTGGACTTAGCGGCATTGAAAGAGAAGACGACCAATACGACCACCGGCGCGTACAGGAACAGGAAGATGAAGCCCATGTAGGAGTTGCGGACGAAGCGACCCAGTTTCACAGCAGCAAGCCCCCTCCCTCGTTGCCCTTTTCGTAGCGCGTCATCATGCGCATCGAAGCGAGGACGAAGACAAGGAGCACGATGGAGAGGGCCGAGGCGGTAGTCCAGTCGCGGGCGATCATGTACTGCCGCTCGATGACGTTGCCGATGAGCATGTATCGTCCGCCTCCCAGGAGGTTCGGAATGAGGAAGGTGGTCATCGCCGGCATGAACACCATGTTGATGCCCGACATCACTCCCGGCATCGAAAGCGGAAGAACCACGCGGGTGAAGACGCGCATGCGGTCCGCACCGAGGTCTTCGGCGGCCTCCACGACGCTGCGGTCGACCTTGACGAGCACGGAGTAGATGGGCAGAACCATGAAGGGGAGGTAGTTGTAGACCATGCCGAGACCGATTCCGAAGTCGTTGTAGAGGAACTGGCCTCGAGGGAGACCTATGGCGGACAGCATCGTGTTGACGATGCCATTGGGCTCGAGCAGCGCAAGCCAGGCGTAGGTTCGCAGCAGGGCGTTCATCCACATGGGGATGACGAAGAGGAGCAGCAGGAGGTCCGTACCGCTCCGGCGGGTGGCGGTGCGCTTGGCGAGCAGGTAAGCCGCCGGATAGCCGAAGAGGAGGCAGGCCAGGGTACTGAGCAGGGCGATCTGCAGGGACTTGACGAAGACGTTGAGATATAGCGGGACTTCGACCGTGATGCCGAAAAAGCCCTGCAGGCCGAGCAGGTCGAGGGGCACGCGGTCGCCGCCCACGATCTTCTCGAAGCCGACAAGTGTGAATACGGTCGATCCATCCGGCTGCACGGCCGTGAAGGCGAAATAGGCGACGAGCAGCAGCGGCGCCAGCGTGAAGACGACCATCCATACGACGTAGGGGTAGGAGAACCAGCGAAGCTTCATGGTGCCTCCCCGTGCGCGACGGGAGAATGGTCGGAGCGGTCCATGACGTGGATGTCCTCCGGGTCGAACGCGAGGCCGACGGAGGATCCCTCGACGACTCGGTCGGTGCTGTGGACCATCCATTCGAATCCGTTGGATTCGATCAGCATCTCGTAGTGGACCCCCTTGAAGACCACCGAGACGACCTCGCCGCGAATCGAAGCCCCATCCGGCGAGGTGAGGAGGATATCCTCCGGGCGGATCACGACGTCGACGTCGGGTTCCTTGCGTCTTGGGTCCACGCAAGCGAAGCGTCGGCCTGCGAAGGTCAGCTCAAAGTCGCTCTCCATGCGGCCGGACAGGATGTTGCTTTCGCCGATGAAGTCGGCGACGAAGGCATTGCGAGGCTCGTTGTAGATGTCGGTGGGGGAGCCGACCTGCTGGACGATACCCTCGCGCATCACGACGATCGTATCGGACATGGTCAGCGCTTCTTCCTGGTCGTGCGTGACGTAGACGAAGGTGATGCCGAGGTGCTTCTGCATGTCCTTCAGCTCGATCTGCATGCCCTTGCGCATCTTGAGGTCCAGAGCGCCGAGCGGCTCGTCGAGGAGAAGGATCTCCGGTTCGTTGACAAGAGCGCGGGCAATCGCGACGCGCTGCATCTGGCCGCCGGAAAGCTGGTCGACCCACCTTTGGCCGTAGCCGTCGAGGTCGACGGTCTTGAGGGCGGAAAGAACGCGCGTGCGGACTTCGGGCTCCGGCGTCTTGTGGAGGCGGAGACCGAAGGCGACATTCTCGAAGACGTTCAGGTGGGGGAAGAGGGCGTAGCGTTGGAAGACCGTATTCACGCGCCGACGGTAGGGAGGCACGTCGAGAATGCTGGCGCCTTCGAACAGGACGTCTCCGGAGTCCGGGCGCTCGAAGCCGGCGAGGATGCGCAGAGTGGTCGACTTGCCGCAGCCGGAGGGGCCGAGAAGGGTCAGGAACTCGTTCCCTCGGATGGAGAAGGAGATGTCGGTGAGGACGCGGGTGTCGCCGAATGATTTATTCACACCAACGAGTTCGATGACGGGCGCTGTTCCTTCAATCATGTCCGGAGATCCTGCCTTTCGCATCGCTAGAAGCTGGGAGGTGCCGAAATCCAGAGGATGCGGGCGGTCTTCCGTCCGCAGTTCTCGAGCCGGTGGGGCTCGGTGGGCCTGATCAGGAAACTGTCGCCGCGGCGCGCGCGGGAGCGCGCAGCGCCGGTCACGACCCAGATGGTTCCGTCGAGTACATATCCGAATTCTTCGCCTTCATGCGGGTCATCGGACTCGGTCGAGGCGCCGGGGGAAAGCGAGACGAGGATGGGTTCCATTCGGTTGCGCTGAGCGTCCGGCATCAGCCAGACCGTCTCGCGCCCGAAATCGGGCTCCTCCTTGACAGCGAAATCATCACGGGTGAAGACCATCCTCGCATCGGCATCCTCGCTGAAGAACTGACGGAGGTCGGTGCCAAGGGCCTGGAGGATGTCCATCAGGGTCGCTATCGAGGGAGATGTACTGTCGTGCTCGAGCTGCGAGATGAAGCCTTTGGAGAGCTCGCACCGGTCGGCCAGCTCCTCCTGGGTGAGGCTCTTCGCAAGGCGTAGAAAGCGGATCTTCGCACCGATTCCCATGAACGAACGCCCCCTCTCCCGTGCCGTCCCGCCAGTGGGACCGTCCGACTCCACGCCCACCGGCACGACACGACTCTGAACATCGAGTTTAGTAACACTAAACCTTTGATTTCCGATTATACGATTGC
>CAZOHH010000044.1:8095-11783 GCA_964579735.1 uncultured Oscillospiraceae bacterium
CAGGACGAGGCCGCCGAACTGATTGGATTCGTGAAGGAAATCGACGACGAAGTGGTGGCCTCGGCTGGAGGGTCGGGTACACGAAGGGGCACAGGCGGCATGAAGACCAAGATCGAGGCGGCTCGGATCGCGACGTCCGCAGGGGTCGCGATGGTCATCGCCAATGGTCGGGACCCACAGATTCTTTCGGACATACTAAAAGGGCACCCGATCGGCACCCTTTTCGCAGCCAGAAAAAGCTAGGGATCCGACGGACCCGACTCAGACGGTCGGAGTCGGAGGAGCCGTTGTCGGAGCCGCCGTAGGAGCCGTTGTCGGAGTCGGCCCCGGTGTCGGCGTGATGCCCGGCGTGAGATCCGGCGTCACTACGGGGGAGATGTCGGGGGTGATGTCGGGCGTGATGTCAGGAGAAATCTCGGGGGTCGGGGTGGCCACCGGGTTGTGGAACAGGCAATAGGTGGTCGGAACCGTACCCGGCACGAAGTATTCCTTGACCACGAATCTTCCCGCCGCCTCGCACTGGGGCGTTGCGAGCTCGCCGCTGGCGATGCAGATGCGCGCCGTCTCGATTCCCGGTGGAACATACCAGCTTGCGGGATCGAGGTCCGCGTGGATCCGAGTCATGACATCGTAGAAGATCCGCTGCGCATTCCGCTTGTCGCCGGTGGGGATCTCGATGGATTTGAGACGGCAATCGTAACCGTACCAGACCGCCGCGGTGTAGTACGGTGTATATCCCACGAACCACTTGTCCCGGTTGTTGTCTGTCGTACCGGTCTTGCCGGCCGTAGCGATTTCCTTGCCTTTGGCGTTCTTGATCGGCCACTTCAGCGCACTGGCCGTACCGGGGTGACCGAAGGCGGTGTTCGTACCGTATAGAGGTTCCTCGAGGAGCCGGGTCATGATATAGGCCGTTTCAGGCTTGTAGACCTGCTGGTACTGCACGGTGTTCTCCAGGATGATATTACCGTCGATATCGGTGACCGCCGAATAGGCGACCGGCTGCATGAAGACGCCGCCACTTGCGAAGGTCTGGTATCCGCCGGCCATTTCGAGTGGCGACATGCCCTTGTTGAAGCCGCCCAGTGCAATCGAGACGTAGCGCTCCGTGACGCGGTCGATGCCGACGCTCTTCAAGTACTGGACGGAGTCGTTGCCCCCGATGAAATTGAGCCAGGTCTGTGCGGCCACCGTGTTGGAGGAGATCTTCAAGGCATTTCGGACGGTCATGACTCCATAGAAGCCTTCGTAATCGTTCTTCGGATACGGAAGGTTCGGGTTCTGGTTGTCGAGGAAGACTTCCTTGTCCTCGATGACCGTCGCAGCCGTGATTCGGCCAAGATCGATGCCGGGACCGTAAACGACGAGTGGCTTGATGCTGGATCCAGGCTGGCGGTTGATACCGGTAGCACGGTTCAGGACGAAGTCGCCCGTCTTCGGTCCGAACCCGCCGTACATGCCGCGGATCTGGCCCGTCTTGTTGTCCAGCACCACCATGCCGGCCTGGGGTCTTTCAGGGTAGTCCTTGATGACCTTTTCGTCGGTCACGAAGAGCTTCACATCGTTGAAGGAAGCGTCGATCTGGGCCTGAACCGCTGGATCCATGGTCGTCTGGATCCGGTAGCCATAGTTGTATATTGCGGCGAGGGCCAGATCGGAGCTGAGGCCGCGCTTGTCCATCAGGTCCTTCTTGACCTGTCCGATCACATAGTCGACGAAATAGGACTGCGTCGAGGTCGTGGTCACGGTCTTCGGAGGGTCGAGGAAGCGGATCTCCGTATTGAGAGCCTCTTCGTATTGCGTCTTCGTGATCCAGCCGAGTTCATACATCTTTCCTAGAACGATGCGCTCTCGGCGGAGGACATTCCTTCGTCCGGACTCCGTGTACGGATTGTAGTAGGAGGGAAGGTTCGGTATGCCGGCCAGGACGGCGCATTCGGAGAGCGACAGGTCCTGGACGTCCTTGCCGAAATAGGCCTTGGCAGCGGACTGCACGCCGACGTAGTTGTTCGACATCGGAACGAGGTTCATGTAGAGCTCGAGGATCTCCCACTTGTTGAGCATCTTCTCGAGCCGGATCGCGTTGTACCATTCCTGGATCTTGCGCTGTGCCGAGACCTGGTCCTTGCCGGTGATCATCTTGACGGTCTGCTGGGTGATCGTGGATCCACCGTGCGAGGGTGTACCGGAATTGGAGAAGAAACCCAGCACGGCACTTCCGATTCGTTTCGGGTCGATGCCGATGTGCGTGTCGTAGCGCTCGTCTTCGATGGCCTTGAAGGCAGCGGGCAGGTAGGTGTCGGCCAGTTTATCCCAGGAGACGACCTGCCTGTCGACGTTCTGCGTACCGGTCAATTTGGCAAGGACATTGCCCTGGGTGTCATAGATGTAGGAGGTCTCGGTCTTGATCTTCAGGTCCGCGACCGCGATGGGCTGGGCTGTCGAGACGTATCCGACCAGCATGCCCCCGAGGACGCCGCCGCCGAGCATGCCGACCAGGACGAGCGCCACGACGACATAGGTGAAGATGCGCCAGAAGGATCTCCAGAAAAGCTTGGGAACGGAGAGCAGGCTCGGTGAGCGGGAGGGGCGGCTGCGAAGACGGCGGCTCATCTCACGGCGAAGAACCCTGCCTTGACGGGAGGGCTTCGACGAACGGTTCGAGTCAACGGGCTTCGGGCCCTTGCCGGGAAGATCCTTGGGTGCGGGCATGATGCGGCCTCCTGCTACTCGGCGGTCCTGGCCGATTCCATCACGCAGTCGCCACGGAGATAGGCTCCTTCGTCCACGACCAATCGGGCCATCGACAGACGACCCGTGATGACGGCCGTCGCCTGGACGACCAGAAGACCTTCGGCAATTACATTTCCCTCGACCCGTCCGGCGACAGTCACGTCCAGACCCTGGACATCACCGTTCACGACCGAGGTGGGAAGCAGTACGATATCGCCGGAGGCTGAAAGATGTCCATTGACCGTGGCTGCACACAGAATCGAACCTTCGCAGCGCAGGTCTCCCTGAAGCACGGTGGCGGGACCCAGCGTCGTATCGATGGCGCGCGCCTTGCGGGGGGTACGGCCGGAATGTCCGAAAGTCGATTTCACCACTGGAGTAGAATCTCTCTGGGGTTGAAAGGGGTTCCGCGGTAATGGACTTCGAAATGGAGGTGGGGCGTCGTCGAGTATCCGGTGTTGCCGACCTTTCCGATGATCTGGCCCTTGGAGACTCGTTGTCCGTTCTTCACCTTCAGGACGCTGCAGTGCATATAAGTGGTCGTGAAGCCGTTGCCATGGTCAATCGTGATCATGTTCCCGCCGCCGCGGTTGTAAGCGGCGTAGATCACCGTGCCGGCTCCTGCGGCCTTGATGGAGGTTCCGGTGCGAGCACCGATGTCATTGGCTGGATGGAACTGCCTGTAATGGTAGATCGGGTGGATGCGCCAGCCGTATCCCGAGTAATCGCCCGGAATCGGACGTAACGTCGGGAGGTGGCTCAGCCGAGAGTTGATCTCACTCGAATAGGCGGAGATGTCGATGGTCTTCGCGGAGTCGGTCTTCTTGAACTTGACGACCTTGTTGTTCAACGCGACGAGGATCTTCGCCTGGGCGATATAGGACTTGTAGCCGGTAGAACTGCGGCTCGCAGACAACTTCGTGTTCAAGTTGCGCATCAGGGCATCGAGGATGTT
>CAZOHH010000044.1:11883-16966 GCA_964579735.1 uncultured Oscillospiraceae bacterium
AGGACCTGCACGACGAGAAAAAAGCAGCTGCTCCGCATGAAGCAGTCGCCTTTTCGGTCGGCGTGGGAGGCGGCTCGCCTGAAGGGCGGGACCGAGTCCGGTTCTTCGCATATAAAGGGCCTTTCCGCTTCGGCTGCCACGGGTCTGCCCCGCAGCGGCATGGAACATCATATGAAATTGAAAACACCTACCGCGGATTATACTCGACAGGAAAGCGTTTTTCAACCGATTGCGTGAAAACCTCACATAATGGACCGTATTCCGACAGCATTCCGACGGCTTTCCGCTACATATGGTAGAATCGTCCAGAGGAACCACTACATGATGAAACCGGGGTCCACCCTGACTCTTGATATCACGGGACTTTCCCAGGAAGGCCAGGGCGTCGGCCGCTCAGAGGGGCTCGTCGTCTTCGTCGAAGGACTGGTACCAGGGGACCGCGCTCGGGTACGCGTCGCGCGCGCGACTCCCCGCTATGCCATGGCCACGCCGGATCACCTGCTCGTGCCCTCGCCCGACCGCGTCATCCCCTTTTGCGCCGACTACGACCGATGCGGCGGCTGTGCCCTGCAGCACCTCTCCTACCCGGCGCAGCTGGTTGAAAAACGTCGCCTGGTCGTCGATGCCCTGGCACGCATCGGCGCCGTGGCGGATGCGGACGCGCTCGTTGCGCCGGTCGTCGGAATGGAGAACCCTCACGCATACCGAGCCAAGGTCCAGCTCCCCGTCTCCGGCACCGCGGAACGTCCGCAGATAGGCTTCTACGCACGAGGTTCACACGATGTCGTCGATGCCGCGGAGTGCCGCGTCCAGCACCCCGTTGGCGATGCCGTGCGCGATGCCGTCCGTGACTGGATGAGAGACCATGCCGTCTCCCCCTATGACGAACATCGGCATGTCGGGCTGCTGCGCCATGTCGTCGTCCGGGTCGGGTTCGCAACGGGACAGGTCATGATCGGACTCGTCACGAACGGTTCCGGCCTTCCCGCCGTCCCTGCTCTGGTCAGGGGCCTCGAGGGCGCCGTCGCGCGCTTTACCGGGATGAACCTCGAAAGCGTCTTCCTCGACGAGAACACGGCCCGCACGAACGTCGTGCTCGGGGGCAACGTCCGCATCCTGCACGGCCGACCGTTCATCGAGGAGAGATTGTCCGGCCTTCGCTTCCGGATCTCTCCTCTCGCCTTCTTCCAGGTGAACCCCCCGCAGACCGAGGTGCTGTACGCCGCGGTCGTCGAGGCAGCGAGACTCACCGGGAGCGAGACCGTCTACGACCTCTATTGCGGAACGGGTGCGATCTCGCTCTTCCTCGCCCGAAAGAGCAAGCGAGTCGTCGGCATCGAATCGGTTGCGCCGGCCGTTGAGGACGCTCGGGCGAATGCTGCGTTGAACGGCCTCGACAACCTCGAGTTCGTCGTCGGCGAAGTCGAATCCGTAGTCCCCGAGCGCTATTCCCGCGGCGAGCGCGCCGACGTCGTCGTGGTGGACCCGCCCCGCAAGGGATGCGACCCGCGGCTGCTGGACACTTTGGTCGAGATGGGCCCGGCCCGCATCGTCTACGTCTCCTGCAACCCCGCCACGCTGGCCCGCGACGTCGCACGGCTCGCCGAAGCCGGCTATCGCGTCTCGTCGGTGCAGCCCGTCGACATGTTCCCCTGGACGACGCACGTGGAGGCGGTCGTTTCGCTGGTGAGGTCTGAAGCTGGAAAGCCCTGACACAAAGAGGTCCTTATATACCGTTATCGGAATGATATTGATATCATTCCGATAACGGTATATTATAAGGCGAGGTGATCTTCATGAAATACATGAGCTCTTCAAAAGCAAGTGAGAAATGGAAAATAAGCGATCGGCGCGTTCGAGTTCTTTGCAGTGAAAGACGCATCGAAGGCGCTATGAAAATCGGGCGGAATTGGTCTGTCCCCATCGATGCTGCGAAACCAGTGGATGCAAGGGAAACATGTATGAAGGACTACATTGGATTGGAATACGACTTCAGGATGATCGATTCACTCAAAGAAGCAATCGACAGGCATAGACCTTTTTCCAATGGACTTGCCAATTCGCTAAAAGAGAAACTCATTGTCGAATGGACCTATAACAGCAATGCGATCGAGGGGAATACTTTATCATTGTCAGAGACCAGAGTTGTTCTCGAAGGAATAACCGTTGGTGGGAAAAGCATGGTGGAACATCTGGAAGCAATCAACCATCGTGAAGCGATACTCTTCATTGAAGATCTCATCGATCGGATAGAGCCTCTTTCTGAATGGGATATCAAGAGCATTCATGCTTTGATTTTAAAGGAAATCGATCATGCCAATGCCGGTAGATATCGCAATGAAAATGTTTTGATCAGTGGCGCAAGACATATTCCGGCAAAATTCCATGAAATCGGAGATCTGATGCAAAGGCTCATTGCAGAATATCGGAATGAATGGAAAGCATTTCATCCTGTTGTCAAGGCAACGCTGCTTCATGGGGAGTTTGTGAAAATCCATCCATTCATCGATGGTAATGGCAGGACTTCCAGGCTACTCATGAATTTCGAACTGATGAAGAACGGATATACTCCGATAATAATCAAGAATGATGAGCGGGCAAGATATTATGATGTGATTGATCTTGCACATACAACCATGGATTATGCGCCATTCATAGAACTGGTATCAGAACTCGAACTGGAATCCGAAAGACTTTGGCTATCTGTACTTGAGTAATGGCATTCAATTCATTGGAATATCCATCAAAGGCTCTCGGACCACGTGGAGGTGTTCGCTAGCCTGTAGAGGGGGGAAAGATGAACGAGAAGGCGCCACGGATCGAGGTCTGCCAGCACTGTTCCGGAATCGACATCGACGAATTGAAGCGACACGCGAAGGCTACGGTCCATTGCATCGCGAAATGCGCGAAGCAGAATCCCGACCTCGTCGGCAAGGCCTTCGGTTTCCTCAACGGTCAGTTCACGGTTTGCGACACCCAGGAGGCGTTCTTCGAGAAGGTCGTTGGACTGGAGGCCTATGTGCCGGACAGCGACCGCAACCCTCTGGTCGATGCCTATCTGGAGCACATCGAGAAGTGGCGCGACGAGCATGTCGCACTGCGTGAGATCTGCCTGGCTTGTGGCCTGACGGAAGAGCTGAAGTGGGGACAGCCCTGCTATACACAGGACGGTCGCAATGTCCTGATCCTCGGCGGATTCAAGAACTACATCGCGCTGACTTTCTTCAAAGGTGCGCTGCTCAAGGATGAAGACCGCATTCTTTTCCAGCAGACGGAGAACGTGCAGGCTGCCAGGCAGCTCCGCTACCGCTCCGTGGAGGAGATCTCCGGACAGGACGCGTTGATCCGGACCTATATCGGGGAAGCCGTGGAAATCGAAGAAGCCGGCCTCGACGTGCCGGAAGTGAAACGGCCGGACCAGCCGATCCCGGTCGAACTGCAGGCGAGGTTCGACGCGGACCCTGCGTTCCAGCGCGCCTTTCTGGCCTTGACGCCCGGGCGCCAGCGGGGCTACCTCTTCCATTTCAACGGGGCGAAGCAGTCCGCGACGCGCACCGCGCGGATCGATAAGTGCGAACCCAGGATTCTCGAAGGACGGGGCATCGATGAGTGAACGCCGGGGAAGTCGCAGCACACGCTGATGGTGCGGCGCATGCGGTCTTTCGAGATTTCGCTCGAACTGATTGAAAAGGAACTGGAGGTCAAGATGGACGAGACCCAGTCGAAACTGCTGAGCGTCATCATGGGCAGATCGAGCTACAGAGGGAAATACAAGGACAAACGCATCGACAGGGAGGACCTGGAACGGATCATGCAGGCGGGTCTATCCGCACCCTCCGGGTGCAATAAGATGACGACGTCTTTGATCGCGGTCGACGACCCTGCCCTGTTGCAGGAGTTGAAGGACCTGATCGATCCCCCGATCTGCGAGACCGCGCCCGCGATGATATTCGTTCTGACTCGAAGAATCTTCGCATATCGGAACAAATGCTTCAGCGTACAGGACTATTCCGCTGCGATCGAGAACATGCTCCTCGCAGCCAAGGCTCTTGGGTATGAAAGCTGCTGGTACGAGGGTCACATCACCGACGATGACAACAAAGCCTTGAAACTGGCGAACCGACTCGGAGTTCCGGACGATCTCGATCTGGTTTGCCTACTTCCTATCGGATACGCAGACGAAGAAGTCTCCAAGGCCAAG
This sequence comes from uncultured Oscillospiraceae bacterium, assembly GCA_964579735.1. GTDB lineage: Bacteria > Bacillota > Clostridia > Saccharofermentanales > UBA5734 > CAILLO01. The sequence goes on from CAZOHH010000044.1 coordinate 16,085, forward strand.
AAAAAGGCGTTCGAGGAAAGAGCCTGGTTCAACGGTTTCCATGGAAAGACGCAGGAGGGAAGAAATGGAAAGTGAATCATCCTTTTCGCAAGCGGAGACGTGCTTGATCATGGAACCGCGTCTCAGCAACATCCACGGCACGGCGCACGGCGGCGAGCTGATGAAGATCATGGACAGCACCGCGGGCATCGCGGCGGCGAAGCACGCGAAGGGAACCGTCGTCACGGCGAGGGTCGACGAACTCGTCTTCCACAAGCCCATCTGCATCGGCGACATCGTGACGTGCATCGCGCAACTGTGCTACGTCGGGCGTACCTCGATGCAGATCATGGTCCGGATCGTCGTGCACGAGCTGGAGAACTATCAGGAGCCGGAGACCGCGCTGACCGCCTTCTTCACGATGGTCCACATGGTCGACGGCGTGCCTTCGCCTGTGCCTGCGATCGTCCCAGAGACCGAAGCGGAGCGCGAACTCTATCGGTTGGGCGAGGAGAAGTACCGGGAGATCCGGGCGAAATACAGCAAGCGCAAATAGGGGGACCTGCATGTCGTTCGAAGGAGTCCAGTCCTATTTCACGGGAGTCGGCCTTGGGGACCGCGTCGTCGTCCAGGCGCGGACCAGCGCGACCGTGGAGCTTGCGGCAGAGGCGATCGGCTGCGAGCCGGGGCGCATCGCCAAGACCATGTCGTTCCTCGTCGGGGAGGCACCGGTCCTGATCGTCGCGGCGGGTGACGCCCGGGTCGACAATGCGAAGTTCAAGGCGCGATTCGGGAAGAAGGCATCCATGATCCCCGGCGACCGCGTCGAGGCGCTGATCGGGCATCCGCCGGGCGGCGTCTGCCCGTTCGCCGTGCTTCCGGGCGTGGTCGTCCACCTGGACG
>CAZOHH010000044.1:17066-18897 GCA_964579735.1 uncultured Oscillospiraceae bacterium
TGGACGTGTGCTCTGTACGTAAGGCTGCCGGAGGCGAACCCTAGAGGCACATCCTACTTCCGCCGGTTCTCCGGAAGAACCCAGAAGTCCTCGAGGTCGGCTTCCGTCTCGTAGGGTCTCGGCGGCAGGAAGAACTTGGAGGGCCGGCCTTCCGGGTCGTAGAACGCCGGCTCGCACTGCTGTGGGCGTTCGACGATCTCGGTGGTCAGCGGGTGCAGGGTCATCGTGCCGATGCCATCGCCCTCGAGCGACTTGTGTCAGAGGACCGAACGAAATCCCCGCAATATCATCAATGAAAAAAACGCAAATACATCATTATAGTCACCGCAATATCGTCAACGTGATATAATGGAATTCATCGAGACGAACGACGGAGGTTGAAGATGGCGAAGAGGGAGTATCGACCGCGCACTCTGGACAGCGATCTCCGAGACGCGCTTGAAGCGACCGGAGCGGTCTGGATTCAGGGCCCGAAGTGGTGCGGGAAGACATGGACGGCATTGCAGGCTTCGAAGAGTTCTTTGATGATGCAGGACCCGGACGAGTCCGCGAATTATCTGAAGCAGGCGGCAATCAAACCGTCCCTGCTCCTGGCAGGGGAAACTCCGCGACTTCTGGACGAATGGCAAATGGCGCCTGTTCTTTGGGATGCCGTTCGCTTCGCTGTCGACCAAAGAGGCGAGGCGGGTCAGTTCATCCTGACAGGTTCGACGATGCCCTTGCGGACTGAAGTCATGCACAGCGGGACGGGTAGGATCTCTCGTCTGAGGATGAGGACGATGAGCCTGCATGAGTCCGGTGAGTCGAATGGTCAAGTGTCTCTTCGTGCGCTTTTCGATGGAACGAGCCCTGAAGGCGTCACGACGTTATCGATCGAGGAGATCGCCTTCGCTGTAGCGCGTGGAGGATGGCCTGCGAGCATCGGGACTTCGAGCCGAACGGCTCTTTCGCATGCGAGGCGGTATCTGTCTTCAATCATCGATACTGATTTATCGGAAGTCAGCCATTCCGTCCGTGATCCGCAGAAGATCGAATCCCTGATGAGGTCGATCGCTCGGAATATCGCGACGACGGCTACGATCGAAACGCTTCGAAAGGATATCGGTGGACGTGAAGGGGATCTTGCTCAGAATACGGTTCAAGCTTATCTGGACGGACTTGAGCGGCTATTCGTCGTCGAGGATCAACCTGCTTGGAATGCAACCCTGAGATCGACTGCACGATTACGCAAATCCCCGAAGCGGCATTTCGTCGACCCGTCGATCGCGGTGGCTGCCTTGAGGACGAATCCGGACGGTCTTCTGCGAGATTTCAACACGTTTGGTTACTTGTTCGAGTCCCTGTGCATCCGGGATCTGCGCATTTATGCGCAAGGTCTGGATGGGGAGATCTGCCATTATCGGGACGAATCAGGCCTGGAGGCGGATGCGATCGTCACGTTGCCGGATGGGCGCTGGGGGGCCGTAGAAGTCAAGATGGGCCAAAGCCAGGTCGACGAGGCGTCGGCGAATCTGTTGAAACTGAAGGCAAAGGTGGATGCGGACGTCATGAATCCACCGTCCTTCCTGATGGTGCTGACCGGAAATGGGTATGCACTGAGGCAAAAGAACGGCGTTCTGGTGGTTCCCATCAGCTGCCTGAAGGACTGATGGGCAACCCATGGGGGCGCAGACCCGTCACGGGGATGGCCCTCCCGTGCGAGCGGATCAGGACGTTTCTGGAAGACTGGAAGAAGTCGACCTGACCGCTTCGCCGTCGAGGCGGCCCGGCACCTTCCTCCCGCATCGGAACACCGAAATGGAAATGCAACGGAACCTTAACCGGCCATTCC
>CAZOHH010000045.1:0-18391 GCA_964579735.1 uncultured Oscillospiraceae bacterium
GCCGCGGTGGATGGGCGCACCCCGGTCGGCCTCCGTCTGGCCTCCGGCATTCCATACGTTGCCGGCGCGCCCGTGGGTAATGCCGTCGTGCTGGTCCGTAATCCAGGAGTTCTGGTCGTCAGCGGTCGCCTGTCCGGTGTCGTGCCGAACTCCTACTCCTTCCCCTTGCACCCGGTCGGGGTCGGATTCCTCGACTCGCTGCGGAACGCGACGCCACTGGATCAAGCGGGCGACCCACTGCCCACCGCGATTCCCAGAGCAACGCCCAGCGAAGGACCGACTCCGTCGCCCGAGGCTTCGCCCACCGAGGAGGAGGCCGAACCTTCCGGATTCATTCCCAGGGAATAGGGTGAAACGGGACGGGACTTCAGTTCAGGTCCACATCTCCCGTGAGTTTTCGGATCATCCTCGGCAGGGCGTCCTTGGACGTGCCCCAGGAGGCGTCGCGATTTCGGTGGTCGTGCATCTGGGTGAACCACTCGACTTCACCCGTCAGCCGGTCGAGGCCTTTTCCCGAAACCCGGGCGAGGCTCTTCACGAAGAACTCCGCATGCTCCTGGCTCAAGTGCTGAGCCGCCCCGCGGAGCAACTCGGCGGTGTGCGAAAGGCAGAAGCCCTTGCAGGTGTCGAATCGGACGCGGAACTCCTTCTCCTCGAAGTACTGCCAGAGAATCACGTCGACATAGCGGTCCATCGTGGTGCGCAGTCGGTCGCACATGGCGCAGGTTCCGGTGCGGCGTTCGATCCGGTCGGCGGCCTCGAGCAGACCGGCCTTGAAGTCCCTGCCTCGGCGCAGCGCACCCCCTCTGGGCGTCGCGGCGGCTTTCGCCAACACGTCCTTCGCGGCACTGGCCGTCTCCACGGCATGCGTGTGCAACACCAATGCCAGCCCAAGCCGATTCTCGCGGCGATTATACAGGGCTGCCGCATGATCGCGGCAGAAGCCTTTTTCGTTCGTGCTGATGCGGACGTCGGGCTCCATGAGGGACGGACCCAGGAAATAGGTCACGAGATCCTCGGAGAGCTTGCGCCGCATGCGGCACAGGGCGCACTCCCCATCCTCCGCGAAGGCGTCGTTCACCGGAATCGTGTAGATGCGTTCCTTCATGCCGTCCACCTTCCGCGCCCGGCTTTTCGACTGGACCTTCCGTCCGGGCGCCGCTAGGGTCTATTATAGGCCAATGGGGGGTGATGCGTCATGGACTGTCTGGGTTTCCGCCTCGTCGAATCCTACGAGGCGGATTCGAGTGCTTTGAGCCGACGCGTGCCCGTCATCGCGGTGAAGGATGTCGCCGACCTATCTCCCTACGGCTTCGACCTGGCGGCCACGTTGGAAAGCGGACAGGCCTTCCGTTGGCGCCGTCTTCCGGACGCACAGGAGCAAGGGGGGGCGTCGTCCGGAAAGGGAAGGTGCGTCAACCACCGCTTTTCCGGCATCGTCCGCGGTCGGGCCGTGGAAACCCACCTCACGCCCGACGGTCGCGACCTCGTCCTGACCGGCTGCGCGGCAGAGGACTTCGCGGAGGTCTTCCACCCGTACTTCGACCTTGGCCGGGACTATGCCCCGATTCTCCGGGCCGTAGCGAAGGATCCCTTCATGGAGGCCGCGCTGCGCTTCGGCGGCGGCGCCCGCCTGCTCGTCCAGGAGTTCCATGAAACGCTGTTTTCCTACATCCTGTCTGCGCAGAACAACATCCCGCGGATCATGGGACTCGTCGAAGCGCTTTCCGCATCCTATGGCGATCCCCTCCCCGACTCCGCCCTTCTGGCCGCTGCCGGTCATGCGACGTCCCCGGACGGGTCCATGTTCTCCTTCCCCTCCGTCGAGGCCTTGGCCCGAGCCGCCGACCGCTGTCGCGGGCGACTCGACGGCTGTCGCTCCAATGCCCTCTGCGCCGGCGCGTTCGCAGGCTATCGATGCCCCTACCTGATGCGCACGGCGATGGCCCTGCACCGGGGAGGGGTCGTCCCGGACCCGGAGACGCTGCGTGCCCTTCCGGCGGACGCGGCCCGGGACGCCCTTCGGGTGTTGCCCGGCGTCGGTGCGAAGGTAGCGGACTGCACGCTGCTGTCGAGCGGGCTGCACACCGAGGTGTGCCCCGTGGACCGCTGGGTGGAGCGCACGATCCGAACCGTGTACTTGTCCGGGGAGTCGGAGGAAGCGGGCACCGAGGGGGTGCGCCGCTTCGTCGAAGGATATTTCGGCTCCAATGCCGGGTTCGCGCAGCTGTGGTTCTTCCTTTATTCGCGGTCCGGAGGCGGGCTGTCCGCGACGGCGCCGAGCGTCTGACCCTGCGGCGGGTGCACGACGCGCCTGGCCCGTACATCGACGGTCATGACGTTGATCGACGTGTATTTCTCGATTTCACGGACGATGCGGTTCTGCGCCTCCCGGAGCACCTCCTGGGCGTTGAATCCATAATACAGGGACAACTCCACCTTGATTTCGGCTCCATAGGCGTCGTTCCCAGCCTCGAATCCGACCAGTCCCGCCACGCCGCGCACGCGGCGAAGGATCAGTTCCGTCATGCTGCGCAACGCCTCGTCGGAGATGGTGTACTGTCCAAGGCTCGAGAACGTGGGGCGCACGACGGTGCGTTCCGCGTCGATGGGCACGGAGGAGGTGGAGCGGTCGCGGCGCCGGAGCAGGCGGGTCAAGGGTTCGGAGAAGTATCCGGAGAACTCGTGCTTGATTTCGAGACTCGGGACCGGTATCGCGTGCTTGCCTTCGCGGAGGCGGGTGCTGATCGCCGTTCGGATCTCGTCCTCGGTGCTGACGTCCTCGATGTGGATGCGCTCGATCGGAGGGGTCAGCCAGAGGTTCCCGCAGATCTTATCGACCATCCCGTCGGAAGTTCCGAGGACCATGATCGTATCGGGGGCCTGCTCCTGGATGGAACGACGCATGACGGAGGCGCGTCCCTCCTCGACGAAGAGCGCCTGGCGCACCGACTCGAGGCGGGAGTTCGCCCTTTTGGCCGACAATCCAGCCACGATCCGTCCCCCGTGGATCAGGAGGCCGTCGTCGATGATGTACGATACGGCATGCGTGCGTGCGACCTTCAGGGCGCGCGTGCTCTTGCCGGTGCCGGAGGAGCCGATGAAGCCGATGATGCGAACGGTGGCGAGGGCTTCGCGCATCGCCTCCCTGACCTTGTCCTCCTCGGCGGCCTGACGATTCGCCGGGGCGCGCGAAACGGCCACGGCGATCCTGCCGATCGTGCTGCGGATCACAGGGGGCTTTCGCTCCTTGTCCTTTTCCTTGTCCTTGTCCGTGGCCTTGCCGGTTTCCTTCATTCAGAGTCCCCTCGCGCGGATTCGCGCCGGGTCAGGAATCCCAGTTGTGGAAGACTTCCTGGACGTCGTCGTGACCCTCGAGCATCTCGAGCATCTTCTCCAGGTCCTCGGCCATGTCCTTGTCGTCGACCTTCGTCCAGGTGACGGGCACCATGCGGATCGAGGCGTCGAGGAAGGCGTACCCCTTCTTTTCGAGGGCGTCCCGCACGGAATAATAGTCGCCCGTCGACGTTTCGATCTCGTAGACCTCGTCCTCGGTGGAGAAGTCCTCCGCGCCGGCCTCCAGCACATCGCCCATGACGGCGTCCTCGTCCGGACGGTTTTCCTTGTCGACGACGAGCACGCCCTTCTCCTGGAAGAGGAAGGAGACGCAGCCGCTCGTGCCGAGGTTCCCCCCGAACTTGTCGAAGAGGTGTCGGATATCGCCCGCGGTTCGGTTCCGATTGTCCGTGGCCGTCTTCACGATCACGGCAACGCCGCCAGGTCCGTAGCCTTCGTAGGAGATCTCCTCGAAGTTCTCCCCTTCAGCGGCTCCTGCGGCCTTCTTGATGCTGCGCGTGATGTTGTCGTTCGGCATGTTGGCCGCCTTTGCCTTCGCGATCGTATCCTTGAGCTTCGAGTTGGCTTCCGGGTCCGTGCCGCCCGAGCGCACCGCGATCGCGATTTCGCGTCCGATCTTCGTGAAGGTGCTTCCCTTGGCAGCGTCGACGGCGCCCTTGCGACGCTTGATGTTCGCCCATTTGCTATGTCCTGACATGCTTTCTCCTCCGAGTTCGTTTGGAATGCGACTTCATTCTACCTTCAGGGACGGGGGCGGGACAAGGGCCGCTCGGGAACGCCCTTCGCATCGAGCGAAACGGATGCGGACCCAAGGGATTCGATCAACCCGGATCCTGCCGTGAGATCCTCGAGAAGCCTACGGAAGACTTCTTCGGATCCTGTCGGAACGAGGGCCGTGAATTCGGCGTCGATGCCGCAGGAGAGATCCAGAAGTCCAAAGCCGCTTGCACGAAGTCCTCGCTGGACGCGTTCGAGATCCATGTAGCGGACGGTCGTGCGGTATACGGCACAGGGTGCGACGTCGACGACGCCCGCGGCATCGAGCGCAAGGGCGGCCGCCTGGCCATAGGCGCGGACGAGACCTCCCGTGCCGAGCTGGGTTCCTCCGTAATACCGAACCACCACGATGGCGGCATCCTCGATCCCCTTGCGCGTCAGCGCCTCGAGAACCGGAAGGCCGGCCGTTCCCTGTGGTTCTCCGTCATCCGAGTGTTTCTGGAGACGAAGCTCGCCGCCCAGGATCCAGGCCGGGACGTGATGGGTGGCATCCGGGAATTCCGCCCGGATGCCACCCAGAAAGGCCGAAGCCTGCTCTTCATCGGATATCGGGGCGCAGACCGCGTGGAACACGGAACGGCGCTCCTCGAACCGGATCCGTGCCGACCGGGCAACGGTCCGGTACGCTCCCCTCATCGGATCACACGCACTCCTTGTACTTCTGGTAGGAGAGCATCAGGAGCGATTTGTCCTGGCTGTAGGTGACCCGCTCCATCGCCTCTTCGACTGGAAGGAACTCCCCTTCGAAGAACTCCTGATCGACGTTCGGAATGACTTCTCCCGAGTCCGCTCTCATGATGTACCATGTGATCTTGTTGCAGACCGGGCGTTGCCGCGAGACCGAGAAGAATTCGTAGTTGGTCCTTCCGGCCGTGGCGACGATCCGCGCTCGCACACCCGCTTCGAGATTCACCCGGGAGACGGCGACCTCGTCCGGGTAGTCGCCGCTTCGAATCGCACCCTTCGGGAAGACCCACTCGCCCTTCTCGTTCTTGAGGACAAGGACCTTGTCGCCGTGGAAGACCACTCCGCCTGCGCAGTTTCGGACCAGCATGGACTACCTCCTCCTGCGAGGGAAGGCCTCGGAGGCCTTCCGATCCGCTCGCCTTCATTGTAGCAGAATTTGCCGGGGATGGACCGCGGAGGGTTGAGCCGGCGCGCTTTTTCGGGTAGGATGACGGTGTCGGATCCGGATTCTGCCGGGTCCACGTCTGCAGGAGGTAACGAGATGCCGGGATCGCTCCGACGCGCTGAACCGAGACGTTCTGCCAGAGGTCGTTTAATCGTTCTCTCCGTCCTCGCCATTCTGCTCGCGACGGCCCTCGTCTCCTTCGCTGCAGGGTTCTTCGACGCCCCGCCCTCCCCGACCGGCGGCGTCACGCCGACTTCCTCGATCGAAGATCCGAGCGCCACGCCCGCACCCGGCGACCCGACGGGAACCCCCATCCCCACCGGCACGCCGACCCCCGAACCGACCCCCACCGTCGGGGCATATCCCACACCGGACTTCTCGAAGAACCTGTCCAACCCGGACGATTTCTTCGGCCCGCTGCCGACCGTCTCCGACCCGAAGAAGGCGGACCACTTCCCCGTCCGCGCCCTCTATGTCGCCGGCGGCGTCAACATGACCGCGAACCTTGCGCTGATCAAGAGCTCCGAGGACCTGAACACGGTCGTCGTGGACCTGAAGGAATCCGATGGCATCTATTTCAAATCGAAGAATGCCATGGCCATATCCATCGGTGCCGTCAAGGGCGGCATCGATCTGAAGGGCTTCGCCGCGACCTGTCACGCCGCGGGAGTCCGTGTGATCGGCCGAATCGTCATCTTCAAGGACCCGATCCTCGCCAAGGCCCGCCCCGATCTCTGTCTCCGCGACCAGGCGGGGAACACGCTCCAGTTCTCGAACGAGGGGGGGCTGGCCTTCGTCAGTCCCTATCGGCAGGAAGTCTGGGACTACAACATCGCCCTTGCCCAGGAAGCCGTCGCCCTCGGCGTCGACGAGATCCAGTTCGACTATGTGCGGTTCCCCACGGGCGGAACCAAGTCCGGCGCTGCGATATATGTTGGGCCGACGGGAATGTACCCGACCCGAATCCAGACCATCAACCGCTTCCTCTCGAAGGCGAAGGTCGAGATCACCGATCGCTTGGGCATCCCGTTGGGAGCGGATCTCTTCGGAATCATCCTCTCCAGCCGGACGGACGGCAAGAACCTCGGCCAGGACTGGGCTTCGGTCGGCCTCGTTCCCGGAATCGACAACCTCTGCCCCATGATCTACCCGTCCCATTACGCGAACAGCTCCACGACGCATTACAGTGGCAACGGAACGGGCACCTACCTGAACGGCATCCTCTTCAAGAAACCCGACCTCGAGCCTTACGCCGTGATGTACAACGCGCTGATCCTCGGCAAGGTTTCGACGCAGCAAGCGGGTTATTCCGCCGTACGCACCTACCTTCAGGCCTTCACCGCCTCCTACCTCCCGTCCGGGTACTACCAGACCTATGGTGCGGATGAGATCGCCGCCCAGATCAAGGCCATCCGGGATGCAGGATTCGACGAGTATATCTGCTGGAATTCCAAAGCGTCCTACCCGGCTGCCGCCTTCGACTAGAACCAACTCGAATCTCCCTCGACAAAAAAATAAGAAGACCTTTGCGGAAGGAGGGTACCGCAAAGGTCTTCACTGTCTCAAAGGGACTTCCCGTCCTATGCCAGTAAAAACGGGAGGTCCACGAGTCTTCGGGAGGTTTCCGGTCCGCTTTTCTTTTGTCTATGGCTTCAGCATACCCCCCACAGGTGTCTGAATTCCGTTGGCCCTGTGAAGAATCCGTGAACGTTCGGCATGGCAGGAAGAAAGCCGCTGCCGAGGCGCGGCATGGCAGCAAGAAAGCCGCTGCCGAGGCGCGGAATGGCAGGAAGAAAGCCGTCGCCCGATGGGCGGCGGCTTTCCTTCGATGGGAACTCATCGGGGAGGACCCTGCATCGAGGAGTCAGCGTCGGGTCAGGAACTCCTGTCCACCCATCCACTTGCGCAGGACCTCCGGGATGCGGACGCTTCCGTCGGCCTGCTGTCCATGTTCGACGATGGCGGGCAGGATACGGCTGGTCGCAAGGCCGGACGCATTGAGCGTGTGCAGGAACTCGGGCTTGCCCGTGTCCTTGCGGCGGAAGCGCATGGCGCCGCGTCGGGCCTGATAGTCGCCGGCGTTCGAAGCCGAACTGACTTCCTTGTAATCGTTCATGCTCGGAATCCATACCTCGATATCGTAGGTCTGGCGCATCGCGTCGCTGCAATCGCCCGCGGCGAGCTTGCTGACGCGGTGGTGCAGCCCAAGGCCCTGGACGAGGCGTTCCGCCTTGCCGACGAGTTCCTCGAGCGCGGCTTCGGAGTCCTCCGGCTTCGTGTATTGGAACATCTCGATCTTGTTGAACTGGTGTCCGCGGATCATCCCGCGCTCCTCCGCACGGTAGCTCCCTGCCTCCTTGCGGTAGCACGGGGTGTATGCGAAGTACTTGAGAGGCAATGCGGCCTCCTCGAGGATCTCGTCGCGGTGCAGGTTGACGAGCGCGGTCTCGGCCGTCGGCAGGATGAAGTGGGTGAATCCGGCTTCCCCGCCCTGCCCCTCTTCGGCACGCAGCTGGAAGACATCGTCGCGGAATTTAGGAAACTGGCCGGCCGTGTAGCCGCAGGCCTCGTTCAGGATGTGCGGCGGGAGGATGAATTCGTAGCCGTCCGCCAGATGCTGCTCGATGAAGTAGTTCAGCAGCGCCCACTCGATCCGGGCGCCATCGCCCCGGTACACCCAGAACCCGTTTCCGCCGAGTTTCACGCCGCGTGCGTAGTCGATGAGACCGAGCGACTCGACGATATCGACGTGGTGCCGGGAGGGGAATGCGAACGCAGGCTTTTCGCCGAAGACGCGCACGACCCGGTTGTTCTCCTTGCCCCCCGCGACGACACCTTCGGCGGGCAGGTTCGGCAGCGTGTCGAGGAAGGCCTTCTGCTCGGAGTCCATCCGGGTCACAGCGGCATCCTTTTCCCCGATCTCGTCGGAGAGGAGCTTCATCCGGGCCAGCGTGGCCGTCACATCGAGTCCCGCCTTCTTCTGCTGCGGAATCTCGGCGGATACGCGATTCTTCTCGGCCTTCAGGTTCTCGACGGCGAAGATGGCCTCGCGGCGGAGGCGGTCCTTCTCGAGGAAAGGCGCGAAGTCTACGGTGAAGCCCTTGCGGGCGAGCGCTTCGCGCACGGCATCGGGTTGGGTCCGGATCAGTTGGACGTCCAGCATGTTCGATTCTCCTTGCGATTCGTATTCGGACGGTTCGTGGAGTGTCGGTCAGGGGATCAGCATGCCGACGAAGTAGCCGACGACGGCCAGGGTCAGTGACTGAAGGACCACGGCGGCGATTCCGGCGGAGGCGAAGCGACGGTCATCGGAACTGCCGGTCACGGCACGCACGGCGAACACGGCCAGGATCACGGCGGCGATTCGAGCTGGGTCCAGCACGACGAATGAATAGTAGCCGAAGACTTCGCCGACGACGGAGTACTGGATGAAGAGCTGAGCGATGGAGATCGGCACATACAGGGTCAGTGCGACGGCATAGGGAATCGACGCGGCGCTGAAAACCGTGAGCGCCCTGCCGTAGGACGACTTCTGTCCGGAGGGGGCCTTGCGCCCGAGGATGGCGAAGACGACGGAGACCACGAGGAGCGACGCGACCGTAGGTACGGGTGCGAGGAACGCGCTGCCGAGGGAGGGAAGGAGAACGCGGATGCCGGTGTCGTACATGAACATCTGGACGATGTCGCCCAGAAGGGAGGTCAGGAACATCACGAGCGCAATCCAGACGATGGAAAGAGCGGCGAGCCGCAGTTCCTTCCCGATCCAGGCATCGTGCAGGGCATCGACCGGGCGGGTCAGGAAGACCTTTCCGAACGAAGGGGCTGCAACGGCTGCGGCGACGGTGGACCGTTCGCTCGAAGCTCTCGTCGGCGTGGAGGCCGCGAGAGGCGATTCCTCGATGGCGTCGTCCACGGTGTCGCTCAGAGTGACTCCGTCCCCTTCAGGCCCGCAGTCCGGGCACTCCTGGTCGGGGTCGAATTTCTTCCCGCATCGGCTGCAGAATGGCATAGGTACACCTCCATGGTGGCCGGCAATGTCCTTTTAGATGTTCAGCATAAAGAGCAGGAGTCCGATGACCATGCCGGCCAGCGCCTGGGCGACGAGGACCACGACGCCGGTGCGGACGAGCCGGTTGTTGTCCGTGTTGCCGGACATTTCCCGATAGACGGCCAGCGTCAGGAAGAGTGCCGCGATGCGAAGCGGATAGAGGACGACTGGATTATAGTAGGACAGGATTTCGCCGAAGAGGTTGGCGTCGAAGATGTATACCACGGCATAGACCGGAATCGCGAGGGTCAGAGCGGCGGCATAGGGCAGCGAAGCCGCGCCGAGGGCGGCGAGTACCTTCGTAAAGGTCACCGACTTGCCGTCGGGTTCCTTGGCGGCGAGGTACTTGATGGCCAGAGCACCGACGACGAGGCCGGCGAGCGTCGGCAACGGATCGGTCAACGCGCGGAGAACCGTCTTGAAGACCGTGGGGAAGAAAGGCTGGCTGTATTTGATCATCGAGATGGTCTGCGTGATGAACGTCTCCAGGAGCATGGCCAGGAAGATCCATCCGATCGCGACCCAGGCATACTTGATGCGATTGTTCTGCCAGACATCGCGAACCGTACCGATCGGGTCGCCCATGAAGCGTTTGGTGAAGGGCGTCGCGGCTGTTGGAGCCGCCTGTGGCGGGACGGTCTCGGGAACAGGGGTGCCGGGAGCATCACAGTCGGGGCAGGGCTTGCCGTCTTCGATTTCCTTGCCGCATGTCGCGCAGAATGCCATGGAATCCACCTCCAACTTCTATGTCCGTCCATACCCATACGGACGCTTTGTTGCCAGTATATCACGGCTTTTCAGCGGATGGCTTCGAGGAAGACCTCCGGGTTCAGCCCCTCGAGCCCTTCCGCAACGAATCGGCCGTCCCGCCGGACGAGTCTGCCATCGAGGAGGATGTCGCCCCCTCCGTGCTCGGGCCGCTGGATCGAGACCAGGTCCCAGTGGATGCTCGAGCGGTTGCCGTTGTATGCGCGTTCGTAAGCCGCGCCGGGGGTGAGGTGGAAGGAGCCGGCGATCTTCTCGTCGAACAACGTGCTGCCGAAGGGCTCGAGGATCAGCGGGTTCACGCCGAAGGAGAACTCTCCGATATATCGTGCACCTTCGTCGGCGTCCAGAATCCGATTCAATGCTTCGACGTCGCCAGCGCACGAGGCTTCGTCGATTCGTCCGTCCCGGAACCTGAACGAGACAGCCTTGAATTCCTTCCCCCAGTAGTTCGAGGGGACATTGTAGGTGATCGTTCCCTGCACGGAATCGCGGACGGGTGCCGTGTAGACCTCGCCGTCGGGAAGGTTGCGAAGACCATGGCTGCAGACGACGGGGATGCCCTGGATGGAGAACCGGAGGTCGGTGCCTGGACCGCGGATCTCGACGCGCTCGGCATCCTCCATGAGGGCCGCGAGCTTCTTCTCCGCCTCGTGGAGCTTGGCGTAGTCGATCGTGCAGACGTCCATGACATACTCGAAGAATCGGTCGTAGGCCATCCCGGCTTTCTGCGCCTGTCCGCGGGTGGGCCAGTAGAAGAGCAGCCAGCGCCGTGCGTTGATGACGATGTCCTGCACCTCCCTCGTGCCGGCCGCCATCATGCGCGTCTTGGAGGGGTCGACATCGGCGAGTTCGCGGTCGTTTTCAGGCGCGCGGATCGCGAGGTTGGCCGAGAGGTCCTCCCAGCGCCGCTTCTCCCACTCGGAGACGGTCTTCAGGAAGGTATCCGAAGCACCCCCGTCCTCGGGGTCCAGCCGGTCGGTGAGGAGACGCCGGATCTCCTCGTCCTCGAGCTTCACGGAGGCGAAGGCGCCGATGCGGGCCGTCTCTTCAAGCAGCGCCTTGACCAGGGGCTTCGCGGTCGTGGAGGCGTCGATCTGGAACATCGCCCCCGGTTGGATGTCCAGCGAGTGGTGCAGCATCAGGTGGGCGAGTCGGGTGAGTCTTTCGTCCTTCATTCGTGGTTCCCTTCTTCCCGCTGTGGGGTTCCCATCACCCAGATGCCGGTCTCCTGGAAGCCGATGCGCCGGTAGATGGCCCCGGCGGAGGGGTTGTCGTAGAACAGGCATAGAAACGTCCGACCGCCGGCCAGCACGTCGCGGCACAGCCCCGTGACCACGCGCGAAGCCAGGCCCTGACCCCGATAGGCGGGGTCCGTGGCCACGCCGACCACCATGGCCGACGACGTGTTCTCGGCTACCGTGGCGGCTGCGGAAACGATTCTCCCGTCGCGGCGGACGAAGTAGTAGCGTCCGGTGCCCTCGGAGATCGTGCGGGTCATGCTCGCGATTTCGGCCTCGCGCCGGTGCTTCGTCTCGAACTCGTCGATGCGGCAATAGAGGTCGACGAGCTCCGCGACGTCCGCGACGACGGCTCTCGCGACCGGGTCGTTCCCCGAGGGTCCACCAGGGTCCGAAACGGTCTCGAGACGCGAGAGGTGGGTCGAGCGGAATCGGAATCCAGGCAGGAACGGCTTGAGGATGTCGATGACCTCCTGTTTGCCGGAGACGGAGTGGGATGGATGCTTTCGAAGGGTACGCAGCAGGGGCTGCGGGTCGAAGTCGCTGAAACGACTGTAGGGGATGTAGTGGTCGTTGTAGCGGAGGAGGACGGAGTCCGCGCGTCCGTCCCGCTCATAGACGAAGAGGTCCTGGAAGGAGCGGTCGAATCCGTAGCCCTCCACGTCGCCGATCGTGAACAGATTGTAGTCGGGCTCGGCCGAAAGGTACTCGATAAGCCACCCGCGGTCCTTCTCCTCGAGGCGTCGCAGGTCATGCGCGCGGAAGTAGGTCTCGACGGCGTCGACGCCCTCGCGAACCCGGAAGAGCCGTGAATCGGCTGCGCCGACCTTTCCGTGCGACACGGCGGACGAGCGGTCGAAGTCGGCGGCCGCTTCGGGAAAGTCGTCCGAATCGACATCGTTCTGCTGGAATACGGTCCAGACCCGGTTTCCATCGGAATCCCGCACCGCGGCCGACTGATCCTCGCGGCCGCGGCACCCCGCGCGGGTCTCCGCGTAATGCATCGCCGTGCAGCGGTCGTAGCCGACGCCGAGCAATAGGCAGCGAACATCTTCGCGGTAGAATGCGGAGACGGGAGACCCTTCGCCGAAGTCGAATGCCAGCGGCTGCTCCGCTGCGAAGAGATGGGCTTTCGGTCCAAGGGCAGAGAATCCCGATTGGGGGTGGGATCCGCGCAGGGTGCCCGGCCAGGTCCGGAAGAGCTCCGCGACGGCGCCCATGCCGCGCGTCGGCGTGGTTCGCGGATTGAAGGGAGGCGTCTCCTCCCGGATCCGATTCCACCACTCCTTGGGCACGGGAGGATGGTGCCAGTGCTTCGGGTCCGAATTCGATCCGGCCTGCGCCGGCATGACCAGCGTCCCTTCCGGCCCGACCGACTCGAGCAGGGCGCGCACGACCGTCTCGGCCCCGCCGCACACCCAGCCCATCCGGCTCATCGAGGCGTGCACGACAAGCGTTTCGCCCCTCTTCACGCCGAGTCGGGCGAAATCCTCGACGAGGCTGGCGGTCGTGACCATGGTGCCCGTGACGATCGCATCCTGTTCGGAGTGTCCTCTCCCGTTCGGCGTCGTCGCCAGGATCTCCAATTGTCGGGACGTCAGAGTGCGTTCATACCACCGGGAGAACATGCGGGTCCGCACATACCCGGCGGCCTTGTACAGGGTCACTGCCGGTCGGTTCGACGACGCCACCGTGAGGCCCAGCGACCGGGCACCCCGGTCCTGCGCCAGGGACTCGACCGCGGCGAGGGCGCTGCGACCGAGTCCTCTTCCGCGGAATTCCGAAAGAAGCCCTATCGTCTCGAGATGCGCATCCGCACGAGAGGCGTCCGTGATCCGCTCGAGGGTCGCGAGTTCATAGACCCCGCAGGGCTTCCCGTCATGGACCAACAGTCCCGCGGTCGTGTTCGGGTCGGCCTGGATTCTCGCTACTTCTTCCGATGTCATGCTGCCCGAGTTGGGTACCGTGGCGAAAGCCTCGTCATGGATGCGCATGAAGTCGGACGAATTCTCCGGACAAATGGGTTCGAGCCTGACCCGTGCGGCTTCAGCGACGGATGCAGGGTCCCGCGCCAGATCCTTCCGGAAAAGCTCCGTGTCATGGGCGAAGACCCAGCCAGTGGGGGCTTCGACGGGCGGGCGCGTGAAGTCGCCGCCCATGCGGAAGCCGGCCTTGACGAGGGTCGCGCCGAGTTCTCGGGCACGATTCGCTCCCACTTCGAGCAGTTCGGCGACCCGATCCGGCTCCGCTGCGATTTCATTCAGGAAGACGACGCCTTTGCGCTCCACCTCTTCGAAAATCAGATTCAGCGTGCCGACGCCGGCGAGGGACAGGGTTTCCGATTTCATGGGATGACCTCCGGTCCGATCTCCTCGATGAAGATCTTCAGGAACTCTGCCGGGTGGGTCTCCATAGGGCAGTGACCTGCCCCTTCGACGAGCCGCAGGGGCACGTCGAGGATGCGCGCCACTTCGGCGCCCTGGGTCGTCGGCACCACCCAGGTATCGGCCGAGCCCCAGATGAGCGAGACCGGTGCCTCACTCTGCTTGAGTCGCTGCGTGACGTCCTCGTTCTGAGAGGAGCCTTGCATGATGGCGATGAGAGAAGCCGCGGTACCGGGTACGGCGAGAGGAGCCGCATACGAAGTCAGCTCGGCGGACGTCGGCTCCCTTCCATACGCCGAGGCAAGCATGCCGCGGATGTTCTGCGGGCCTTGGAGAACGCGGTCGACGACGACCGTCGCAGCACGTGCGAATGGCGGCCAGGCCAGAATCGTCTTCACGAAACCGGAGGAGCCGGTGTTGCCGGAAGACCCGAGCACGGCTCCATCGACCAGGACCACGCGTGCCGTCCTATCGGGGCGCAGTGAGGCCATTCGGGACACGACGCCGCCGCCCATCGAATGCCCGACGAGGATCCAGCCGCCGATGGACCGGTCGACCGGAACGACGATGTCGGCCAGCACCCAGAGGTTCTGCGCATTGGCCTCGTGGGTGTAGGACGAATCGATGCGCTTCTTCTCACTGTAGCCGAAGCCGGGCAGGTCCGCCGCGACAACGAGATAGCCCATGGAAGCCAATTCCGGCGCCGTGGCGTTCCAGGAATTCGTGGAGCCGCCGAACCCGTGGACCAGGAAGATGCGGCCCTTGGACTCCGCCCCTTCCGGAGGGGTGAAGATGCGATAATAGAAGGTCTGCCCGGCGACCTCGACATATTGGCCGTTCCCGTGGGGCGGTGATCCGGCGTAGGGGTCATAGGCGCGAAGGGGAAACAGGAAGGGCAGGACCGTCAGTACCGCGAGGATTCCCGCGATCCAAGCAAGGGCACGCAGCCCCCTGCGACGTTTCCGAGGGGTTTCCGGCACCGCTTTCGTCTTTGTATTCTTCATTGCCTTCGACATTCTATGTTCTCCTTCCCTCTTGAAGCCTCGCCTCGTCCAGGATCCGGACGCTCGAGCGGTAGAAATCGATGAGACCCTCGTCGCGCATGCGACCCAACTCACGGGACATCGACGGTCGCGAGACGTGCAGGTAGTCGGCCAGGGTGTCCCGGTTCATCGGCAGGTCGAAAGTCGTTCTCCCGACCTGCCGCGCGGTCTCGAGCAGAAAGGCCGACAGTTTCTCCCGCATGCCGCGCAGGAGGAGGTAGTCCACCTTGCGGTTCAGTCTCAGCGCCTTTTCCGAGACGACGCGCAGCATGTTGGCGGTCAGTTCGCGATGCTGCCCAAAACAGGGTTCGGGACAATGCTCGACGAAGAAGCGCGGCGGGACGAAATATGCCCTGGCGTCCTCGATGGCCACGACGGAAGCGGGCCAATGCGCGGATCCGGAGAAGGCCGTCATCTCCCCGAACAGGTCGCCCGGCTCCAGCATGCCGAGGACCGTCCGACTACCGGCACTGGTCTCGCGCACGACCTGCGCGCTCCCCTCGACGAGGATCCCGATGCCCTCCTGTTTCGCCCCCTCGGCGCAAAGCGTCTCCCCCCGGCGGACGGTGCGCGAGGCAGGCCGGGCGCACAGGAGCAGCACATCGACGGACTCCGGCTGGATGCCTTCGAAGAGGGAGCACCGGTAGAGCGCCTCGGGGTAGGTCGGCGTCGCGGCGATGTGAGACATGGGTTCTTCCTCCTCGAATGTTTGGTAGCCACGGCTACATACTCGATGTCCCGATTGTAGTACACTCGGCCCATGAAGACAAGGAGGACAAGCCACATGAAGAGAGACATCATCACCATCGACGAAGAGAAGTGCAATGGCTGCGGCGTCTGCATCAGCGCATGCCACGAAGGCGCGCTGCAGCTGGTCGACGGCAAGGCGAAGCTGATTTCGGATGCTTATTGCGATGGCCTCGGCGCCTGCCTGCCCGAATGCCCAACGGGTGCGATCACCATCGAGCAGCGCGAGTCGGCGGCCTTCGACGAGGAAGCCGTCAAGGCCCGCATGGCAAAGGAAACCGCACATTCGAAACCCCTCGAAGACCTGGCCTGCGGATGTCCCGGATCGCATGCGAAGACCCTCGACCGCTCCTCTGCAACCGGATCCGCACACCCCCGTTTCGCCGCTCAGGCTCCCCGCGCCGTCGCCCCCGTGGAAGAAACGCCGGTCTCCCGGCTCCAGCAGTGGCCCGTCCAGATCAAGCTCGTCTCCGTGACCGCCCCCTACCTCGACCACGCCCACCTGCTCATCGCGGCGGATTGCGTCGCCTATGCCCGTGCCAGCATCCACGAGGAGTTCATCAAGGGACGCATCACCCTGATCGGTTGCCCGAAACTCGACGCCGGAGACTACTCCGAGAAGCTCGCGTTGATCCTCGGCGCACACGACATCAAGAGCATCACCGTCCTTCGCATGGAGGTCCCCTGTTGCGGCGGAATCGTGCAGGCGGTGAAGCAGGCCATGCAGATCAGCGGCACCATGGTGCCGTGGAGCGTGGTGACCGTTGGAACCGATGGGAGTATACTGGAGTAGATGACGTTCCGAAGCAGCCTGCAAGCGTTGCCTGGAGTGGATGGAAACGGAACGATAGGAGACGATTGCATGGTCGAGAAGAACCACCCCTTCACCCCGACGGATGACAAGCTGATCGAGAAACTCATAGAGGATGACCACGTTGCGGTCAATCACCTGGTTCTGCCACAGGGCGAGGCACTCCCCGAACACTCCACGAATTCCAACGTGTACATGATCGTCGTGCGCGGTACGGTATCCCTCGCGCTCGATGGCCAGGATTTCCGGCACTACCCAAAGGGTGCGCTGCTCTCCATTCCTTTCCGCACCCGGATGATCATAGCGAACCAGCACCCCGACGTGCTGGAGTTCTTCGTGGTCAAAGCCCCCAGTCCGCGCTCGATGCAGGGCATGTGATGAGCGAAATGTTCTGTTTCCAGTGCGAGCAGGCCGTGCCCGACAAGGGCTGCACGCTCGTAGGCACCTGCGGCAAGAAGGCCACCACCTCGAACCTCCAGGACGAACTGACCGGCGCGCTGGTCGGGCTCGCCCGCGCCACGGAAGGAACCGATCGACTGCTTTCGACCGATGCGCTCATGATGGAGGGGCTCTTCCTCACCGTCACGAACGTGAACTTCGATGACGAGGACCATACCGCCTTGATCGACCGTGTCCACATCGAGAAATCGATGTACGGCTCCGGCTGCGGAAGCGGAGGCTGCGGGGGATGCAGCGGATGCGGCTCCGTCGGCGGAGAAACGGAAGACGAAGGCGAGGCCGATGCGTCGACCGAATTCGATGAAAGCGCCGACCTGCCACCAGAAGTGCTGTTCACCGGCGACATGGACCAGGTATCCCTGCGGACGCTGCTCCTGACCGGGCTGCGCGGCATGGCCGCCTACGGGTGGCACGCCCATGTCCTCGGCTACCACGACGAGGCGGTCTCCGACTGGTTCTTCAAGGGGATGCGCGCCATCGGCGAATACCACGAAGTCGAAGAGTGGCTCGATCTCCTGATGGAATTCGGGAAGATCAACTACCGGTGCATGGAACTGCTCGACGAAGCGAACACCGTTTCCTACGGGCATCCGGTCCCGACCCCCGTCACGATGACCATCGAGAGAGGACCCTTCATCGTCGTATCCGGGCACGACCTGCACGACCTGAAGCAGCTGCTCGAGCAGACCGATGGAAAGGGCGTCGCCGTATACACCCACGGCGAGATGCTGCCCGCCCACTCCTATCCGGAGCTGAAGAAGCACTCGCAGCTCAAGGGCAACTTCGGCACGGCGTGGCAGAACCAGCGGAAGGAATTCGACAAGGTCCCCGGTGCCTTCCTGTTCACGACCAACTGTCTCATGGCCCCGCGCGACTCCTACAAGGACCGGGTGTTCACGACCGCCATGGTCGGCTTCCCCGGACTCGTGCACATCCCCTCCGTTCGCGGCCGCAAGAACTTCACGCCCGTCATCGAGAAAGCCCTCGCCCTCGGTGGATGGCCCGAAGACAACCTCTCCATGAAGGGCATCAACGGAGGGAGCACGCTCCTGACCGGTTTCGGACATCATACCGTGCTCGGCGTGGCGGACAAGGTCATCGACGCGGTGAAGAGCGGCGCATTGAAGCACATTTTCCTCGTCGGCGGCTGTGATGGTGCGAAACCCGGTCGCAACTACTACACCGAGTTCGTCCAGCGGACGCCGTCCGATTCCGTCGTGCTGACTCTCGCATGCGGCAAGTTCCGCTTCAACGACCTCGATCTGGGCTCGGTCGGCGGACTGCCGCGCATCATGGACATGGGGCAGTGCAACGATTCCTACTCCGCCATCAAGGTAGCCATCGCTCTATCCGAGGCGTTCGGCATCGGCATCAACGATCTTCCGCTCACGCTGGTCCTTTCGTGGTACGAGCAGAAGGCTGTCTGCGTGCTGCTCACCCTCCTGTCCCTCGGCGTGAAGAACATCCTTCTCGGTCCGACGCTGCCGCAGTTCGTGTCCCCGGCCGTCCTCGACGTGCTCGTGCAGCAATATGGCGTCAAGCCGATCTCGACCCCCGAGAAGGACCTCGTGGAGATCCTGGCGAAATAAGCGGATACTCGTTCCTCCTCGACAAGACCCCGGGTGAT
>CAZOHH010000046.1:0-15038 GCA_964579735.1 uncultured Oscillospiraceae bacterium
TCATGAAGAACCGCACCAGCTTCGTCATCGCCCACCGCCTGTCCACCATCCGCGATGCCGACCACATCCTCGTCATGCGCGACGGCGACATCGTCGAGCAGGGGACCCACGTGGAACTGCTCGCCGCCCGCGGCTTCTACTACGACATGTACAGCAGCCAGTTCGAGACCGGGCTCGAAGAGAGCGCGTAGAGCAAGCGCCGCGCGCAGACGCGGGTAAAGCCGGCAAGTTCCGGGAAACCGGGAAACCGGATAACACAAAAGTCGGACGACAAATGTGGGAAAACTCACATAAGTCGTCCGACTTTCGTGTATGGGTGATATAATCGGAAATGGAAACGCTCCACTGCTTCAAAGGGGAGAGACTTCAGAGGAGGCCGCCATGAACCGAAGCGCCATGGAAGACCTGGTCGCATGGAAGAACCGCAACGGACGAAAGCCGCTTATCCTCCGCGGCGCCAGGCAGGTCGGGAAGACCTGGCTCATGAAGGAATTCGGGAGCCGACATTTCGAGTCCGTCGCCTACGTGAACTTCGAGGACAACTCTCGAATGGAGCGGTTGTTCACTGCGGACCTGGACATTCCTCGTATCCTTCAAGGAATTTCCATCGAAACGGGCGTGGCAATCGATCCGGAGAAAACCCTGCTGATCTTCGACGAAGTCCAGGCGGTACCGCGCGCCCTGACCTCCCTGAAGTATTTCAACGAGAATGCGCCTGGAATCGCGATTGTCGCAGCGGGCTCGCTGCTTGGCGTCGCCCTGCACCCCGGCACCTCCTTCCCAGTCGGCAAGGTCGAATTCCTCGACATCCACCCACTCTCCTTCTTGGAATATCTCGACGCAAACGGGGAGGCCCCGCTCGTCGACGCGCTTTCCCAAAAGGACTGGTCCCTCCTAGGGGTCTTCCACGAAAGAATGACCCAGCTCCTCAAGACCTATCTTCTAGTCGGCGGAATGCCTGAAGCGGTCGTTGCCTACACCGCCACGAAGAACCCGATGGACGCCAGAAGCGTGCATGGACGCATTCTGGAAGCCTACGAGCAGGACTTCTCCAAACATGCTCCGCCATCGACCGTTCCCCGTATCCGGATGCTCTGGAAGTCACTTCCTTCGCAATTGGCCCGCGAAAACCGGAAATTCCTGTACGACCTGGTCAAGGAACATGCACGCGCCCGGGAATACGAACTCGGACTTCTCTGGCTCGTCGACAGCGGTCTCGTCCATAAAGTGCACCGGGTCTCGAAACCGTCGATGCCACTCGCGGCTTATCAGGACCTGAAGGCCTTCAAGCTCTTCTGCGTCGATGTCGGACTACTTGCGACGATGGCCCAGTTGGATCCGCGTTCGGTTCTGGAAGGGGACAAGGTCTTTGAAGAATTCAAGGGAGCACTGACGGAACAATATGTCCTGCAGCAACTGCTGAGCCTGTCGGGTCCCCGCCGGATCCCGGTACCCTACTACTGGTCTTCCGAGCGCAGCGATGGTGAAATCGATTTCGTCCTGCAGTTGGAGCGAGGAATCATCCCGTTGGAAGTGAAAGCATCGGAAAATCTCCAGGCCAAGAGCCTTCGCGCATACCGCGATGCCTTCGCGCCCCCTCTTTGCGTACGTACCTCCCTGGCCGGTTACCGCAAGGAGGAATGGTTGGTCAATCTTCCTCTATACGCCGTTTCGCTTGTTCCTCACCTTCTCGACGCACCGCTCTAGGGAACGTTCTCCAGGAGGTACCCCATGAAAACATTCCAGTCGATCGAGTTCCCCCGGGTTTCCATCGAGCGGGGATTCTGGCATGAAAAGCAGGAGCTGGTCCGACGCGAGACGCTGCCGACCGTCGAACGCGTGTTCCGGGAGACGCACCGCTTCGACGCGTTCCGATTCGACTGGAAGCCCGGAATGGACTGGGCGCCCCACATCTTCTGGGAATCCGACATCGCGAAGTGGGCGGAGTCCGTGGCCTATTGTCTGCGCCAGGGCCGCGACGAAGCGCTCGAGCGGTCCGTGGACGAGATCGTCGCGCTCATCGAGGAGCACCAGGAGCCCAACGGCTACTTCAACATCCACTTCACCGTCGTCGAGCCGGAGGCGCGCTTCCGGAAGCGGACGGAGCACGAGCTCTACTGCGCCGGGCACCTGATCGAGGCCGCCGTCGCCTACTACGAAGCCACCGGAAAGGATGCCTTCCTCCAAGCGATGCGCCGCTACGCGGACCACATCGACCAGGTGTTCCGGGTCGATCCTTCCGCTGCCTTCGACACGTGCGGGCACGAGGAGATCGAGCTGGCGCTGGTCAAGCTCTACCGCTGCACCGGCGAGCGCCGGTACCTGGACCTGACCCGGCACTTCCTCGACCGCCGCGGGTGCAGCGAGAGGGACGCCCAGGCCTTCTATCCATGGGCGAACGCGCGATATGCCCAGGACCACGCCCCCGTAAGGGGGCAATCCACTGCGGAGGGGCACGCCGTCCGCTGCATGTACCTGTGCTGCGCCATGGCGGACCTGGCTCTCGAGGACCGGGACGAGGCGATGCTCGACGCATGCCGCAGGATCTTCGACAACCTCGCCGACCGCCGGATGTACGTCACCGGCGGCATCGGATCCTCTTCCCTCGGGGAGGCCTTCACGATCGATTACGACCTCCCCAATCAGGAGGCCTACGCCGAGACCTGCGCCGCCATCGGCCTCATGCTCTTCACCCGTCGGATGCTGTGCCTCGACCCCGATGCACGATATGCCGACGTCGCGGAACGGGCCCTGTACAACGGATTCCTTTCCAGCCTCTCCCTGGACGGCCGGTCCTTCTTCTACGAGAATCCGCTGGAAATCGATCCGGCATCGCGCGACCGGGACGCCTCCGTCGATATGGGCCGGCCGCGCTGGCCACTGATGGAGCGCATCAGCGATTTCTCCTGCTCCTGCTGCCCCCCGAACATCACCCGGTTCATCGCATCCATCGGAAACATGCTGTACACGTTCGACGACGAGTCCCTGTACGTCCACCATTACATGGACAGCACGACGCGCACGCCGGTCGGCGAAAGCACGATCGAAATCCGACAGGAAACTCGATATCCCGTCGACGGAAAGGTCCGGATCGTCGTATCCGGTCTGGCGGGGCGGCATCTGTCGGTCCGCATCCCGGAATGGTGCACAGGTGCCACGGCCTGGATCGACGGCGAGGAAGCCTCCTGGAAGGGGGTCCGCGGATACGCCGACCTGGGTCCGGTGGAGGATGGCGCGGTCGTGGATCTCGACCTCCCCATGAATCCGTTCCTCGTGGAGACCTCCCCGCATGTGCATGCGGCAGCCGGGCGGGTGGCGCTGCAGCGCGGACCGGTGGTGTACTGTCTCGAGGGAGTCGACAATGGACCCGACCTGTGCGACGTCGCTGTGCCACTTCAGATCTCGAACGCGTTGGAACGCTTCGATCCGACCCTGGGGACGGTCGTCCTCGAGCTGGACGGGTTCCGACGGGAGACGGAGACCTTCGGCGGCTCGCTCTACCGCAAGGTCGGCCTACTGGAGACGAAAGGGCGGCTGACCTTCATACCGTACTATGCCTTCGCGAATCGCGGAGCGACCGAGATGGTCGTCTGGGTCCGGAAGGGATAGGCTCGACCGTGATGACGACAAAGGAAAGGACCGACTGCAATGAAGTATTCGTTCATGAGCTTCTCGTGCCCCGACCTCGATTTCGACGAATCCTTGAAATTGGCGAAGAAGTATGGGTATACCGGATTCGAACCCCGCACCTCCTCAGGGCACCGACATGGAATCGAAGTCGGGGCGCCTGGACCGTTCCTGCGGGAAGTGAAGGACAAAGCGATGGAATCCGGAATCTCGGTCTGCTGCCTCGCGACCGGCTGCCATTTTTCCGACCCCGCAAGAAACGCCGAGAACCTGGAGCTGGCCCGAAGAAGCATCGAACTGGCCTCCGAAGTCGGAGCTCCGGTCGTTCGGGTCTTCGGTGGAAGGATCCCTGAAGGCATGGCGCGTGACCGCAGCGAGCAGGCCATCATCGAATCCTTGGCGAATCTCGCGGAAGAGGCCCGCAGCCAAGGCGTAACCGTCTGCATCGAGACGCACGACGACTGGTGCGATCCGCGGAATGTCGCAAGGATTCTTATGGCGGTGGACCGGCCCTCGATCGCCGCCAACTGGGACATCATGCATCCGGTACTGACCGGAGGGACTTCCATGGCGTCGGCCTTCGAGGTCCTCAAGCCCTGGATCCGTCACGTCCACGTCCATGATGGCCACAAGATCGACGAAAAGCTGGTCTTCCTGCCGATCGGCTCAGGGCTGGTGGACCACGCGACCGCCCTCGTCCTCCTCGAGGACTCTGGGTATGGTGGCTTCGTCAGTGGAGAGTGGATCGACTGGGAACCCTACGACACCCACCTCCCGCGGGAAATCGCCGCCATGCGCGCAGCGCTTGCGGAGCATACAAGAAGGGAGAACTAGACGAATGGCGATCCGAACCGCGATCATCGGATATGGGAGAAGCGGAAGCAGCCTGCATGCGGACCCGATCGAAGCCCTGCCGGAATTCGAACTCGTCGCCGTCTGCGATATCGATCCTTCGGCGCGGGCAAAAGCGGAAGCCCGCTTCCATTGCAGGACCTATGAGGACTACAAGGTCATGCTTTCCGCGGAAACCCTCGACCTGGTCGTCATCGTCACGCGAAGCCACCAGCACTGCGGGATGACCTGCGATTGCCTCGCTGCGGGCGTGAACGTCCTGGTCACCAAACCATGGGCGCTGGATGCCGTGGAGGCGCTCCGCATGATCGCCGCTTCGAAGGAATCGGGGAAGCTTCTCCTGCCCTGGCTTCCCAGCCGTTGGGGTGGAGATCTGGTGCGTCTCAAGGAGCTGGTTGCGTCCGGCGTGATCGGAAAGGTATTCCAGATCCGGAGAAGCGAGTTCAATCTGGGCACACGAGCGGACTGGCAGACGGAACGCAGGTTCGGAGGGGGGTATCTGCTCAACTGGGGTCCCCACCTCGTCGACCAGCCCCTTCAGCTCGCAGGAAGCCCGGTCCGGTCCGTTTTCGGGGAGTTGAAGCAGATCAAGAATCCCGGGGATGTCGAGGACGTGTTCTTCGCCGTCCTGCGGACCGAAAACGCCATCACGGTCGTATCGGAGTACAACGTCGGGGCGCGAGGATTTCCCAACTGGGTCGTGCAAGGAGACAAGGGTACGATCACCGTCCATGAGACGGAAATCGAGATCTTCTGCGCCCAGCCTGTGGCCCCGCCCGACCCGCAGGCCTTCGGAACGTCCCCTGTCGTCGTGGCGACGAAGGACGACTCCGGAAGCGTGACCCAGGTCAACCGCTACGGCGACGCGATGGAGATCTACCCCTGCATCGCGCGGGCCGTTCGGGGGGAGTCGCCCTATGCCATTCCGACGGAAAGCGCGCTCGAACTCACACGAGTCCTGGATGCGATCCGAACGTCCAGCGAGACTGGGTCCGTCGTGCGTCTCTGACGGACGACGCAGGCAATACAAGCGGCGACGCACTGCGTGTGGAAGAACTCCTGGAACGAGAAGATGAGACCGTCGCAGTGCACGACAGTCCCATCATCTACTTCAGGCAGTCTCGAGTCTATCCGGATCAGCCCCGATGACCCCCGTGCGAGAACAGGTTGATTATGGTCAGGAGAATGACGGCACCGCCGATTGCGATCAAGAGGCTGCGGAAATCGAAGACCATCAGACTGCCGATGCCGAGGAGCGAAGCGACCCAGCCACCGATCACGGAGCCGACCAGACCGACGATGAGATTGGCGAGAAGCCCCATGCGGGCGCTGTTTCCGGTCAGCATGCTGGCTACCCAGCCTGCGACCACACCGAAAACGATCCATAGAAGAATTCCCATGATTCATACCTTGCCTTTCAGATCCATCGCGCCGTGATGGCGGCGACGGGGACGTTCATCTGCGATGTGTCATGTCTCTTTTCAGAGCCAACGCTTTCCTGCGGACCGGATTCATTCGCCAAAGGATCAGCGAGACCGCACTGGCTGCGAGGACGAGCACGAGTATATCTACCATGATCGGAGTTGCGCTGCCCCATATACGCTCGGCCCAATGGATGACAGGATCGGCTCCGAACTGGAAATCCATGAAGGACTTACCACTGACAAGCGCCCACATGTCAGGACTACTTTCCGAGCAGGAGCAGGATACCGGCCGCGAGTGCGAGAACGGCTAGAATCAGTCCTTGACCTGGGAAATTGATGCTGACGAGAGCCAGGACGCCGGTCGCGATCAACCAGACTGCAAGAAGGATCATGCCGAGATTCTTCGGGGTTTTCATGAGTTCGACCTCTCTACATTTTCCTGGACAGGCGCTGGCTGCGTGACCTGCGTCTTCTCGAGGCGCCGGCTGCCGCTACCCATCAGCTTCAGGATGCCCAGACCAACGAGTGCGACGACGAGCAGGACGATCAGAGTCGCAGGTTCGAAGACCATGCCGGGGGCCGTCATCTTGGGGAATATTCCCTCGAAGATGCTGACGGCTGGCTGTGAAACGGAATAGAGACCCTTCACGAAGCCGTTGTCGCTGTTGGCGCCGAGCAGCATGAAGAAGAGACGGAACGCGAAGACGACTTCCAATAGGCCGAAGAGGACGGTGATGAGCCGCCTCGCTGGACGTCCTTCAGAATGGGTATCGCGGGTTTCTGTCGTTCTAGAAATCGGATCCATGAGAGTACCTCCAAGTGGGTGGTGGCTGAACCTTTCGATGCTCGGGAAGGCAGAAGTCACTGGGTAGGTATGAATGCATCATGCGAATCGGCCTTTATCAACATTCAATACACAATCTGTTTGTGAATACAGAGTATCACAAATTGTTGCAAATGTATACATATCGTAATACAATTAATCCGACGGTATCCACCGTCTGTCACAAAGGTCAATCGGCAAGCAGCCGAAGAGGAGGTTCAACATGCTACAGGAATACAGAGATGTCATGAACGGAACATATCGGCGACGCGCCACGAGGAACACACTGATCGGCGTACTGGCGGGGCTTCTTGCAGGAGCGGCAGCGGGCATTCTCCTCGCGCCGAAGGCAGGAAAGGAGACCCGTGCGGATATAGCGACAGGAGTGAAGAAGGGTGCAGCGAAGGTCAAGGAGGTCGTGGAGGATGCAGCCGAAGCGACCAAGGAGAAGTTTGAAGAACTGAAGGGGCACAAGGACAAGGGCGCATCCAAGGAAGAACATGCAGAGACCCTTAAGAAGGAATGAGGCTTGACCATGCAGATCACGATCGACCTCATGCAGCTCTTGACCGCACTGCTTGTCATTGCAGGCGTCGCGGTGCTCGTCGCATTCTTCATCCTGTTGATCCGATTGCTTGGCATGCTGAAGCGGGCGGACGGACTCGTGAAGGACGCTGGAGTCGTGATGGCCTCAGCGAGCCAGTCCGTTCCACCAATCCTGAAGGATGCCGAAGTGATCGCCAGCTCGGCCCGCAATGGAGTCGAAGCGATCGGAGGGGCGGCGCGCAACGTCGGTGAGGGCGTCTCCTCTTTCTTCGGCTCCGACGAGGAATCCGCGACGGGCACGGTGGATATGGTATTCGGCATCGTTGACCGCGTCCTTGAGATCATCGGTCTCTTCACCGGTGGCAAGAAGAAGCGCAGCAAGAAACGCTGACGAAGGACAGATTCCCGACATGGAAACAGGGCGCACCAATCGGTGTGCCCTGTTCCATTGTTTCACCGGTCGAGGTCAGGCGATGACTGGTGGGCAGTCGGATATGCGACTTCTAGTGCTTTGGAAATTGACTTCATCGACGATGAGTGATATCAAAAGGAGGATGTTTTTCGTTTCTCCTCCTGGTTTTGTTTCAAGTCCGTCGAGTTGCCCGGAAACGCACATACTCGTTCTTACAGGACCTAATACGCTACAGATACAAAGTGCTTGAAAAATGGTCAAAAGTACATGTGGCGTTGCTAATTCCAATGTTTAGGTTTACAATTTACGAAAGGGGTAATACACCACAATGAAGACGGATATCCTTCACATCAGGATCGAACCTGAAAAGAAACAACGTGTCGAGACCATTCTGAAGTCCTTGGGACTGACGATGACCGACGCTATCAACATGTTCCTCAGCCAGGTCGACCTGACGGATGGAATCCCTTTCGATGTCCGTCTCCCCAGGGTGAAGCCCGAGTTCGTGTCATCCTTGATCGAAGCGCGTCGCATGGGTCTCTCAAACAAGGAAGGCAAGGAGTTCTCGAGTGCCGAAGAGGGGTTCAGGGAAGAGACCTGATCGGAATCCGATCCACGTGGCGGCTTCATCTGCGCTCCCGACCCATACTTCCCCAACATGCCTGAAGAAAACCTGAAGGCACTGTGGAGCACTGCCAAGGAGTTCGGCCTGCATTGAGAGGCCGACGTGAGCGGTGCTTCTTGCTATCAAGTGGAATCCGCATGGAAGGTGTACGATGGAGTGGAAGAAAGCACCCTCGGCACGCTTGTGTCAGAAAGGGCTTCCATGGTTTACGTGCACCCGGATACCTTTGCGATTTCCAGCGACTCGATTCGACTCGTCTTCAGCCGGACGAACGGCACCCTGGTGGGCATCAAATCGGCGACCTCGAACTGGAAGATCCTCGACCGCCCGGAACTCGGGCTCTCGTTCCGACTTCTCCTGCCCCTACCCGGGCGCAGGAACAATCCCGTCCACGGCGAGCGCCAGATCCCGTCCCGCATCGAAATGGATCCGAACGGTCGGCGCATCCTGATCCGATGGGACGGCGTCGTTTCCGAATTCGGCGGCGCACACGACATCCGGCTGGAACTCGAGGTGCGCGTGGAAGGCGCGGAAGCCGTGTTCACGATGAGCATCGACAACCGCTCCGATTCGGTCATCGAGAGCGTGCATTGCCCCTATTTCGGCGATGTACGCAGACCCGATGGCGCGGCCTGGTTCAAGACCTTCCTCTACAGTTACGCGACGGCGCAGGAGTGGAACCTCTGGCCGAAGTACGACAATATGCGCGGCTACTACGGCGTCGACCGTCCCATTCAGGTGGGTTCCTGGTCCGCGTCTTCGGGGAGTCCCATGAGCCCGTTCTTCCTGATGCGCGACGAGCGGCAGGGGCTCTATGCCGGCGTGCGGTCGAACTCCGCGGAGCTGGTGGCCTGGACCACGGAGCTGTACCCCGGCTACGACGAATCGATCGACGCGCACATGCCTGAAGTCGACCGGATTTCAGGGAAGGACGTATGCGTGCGTTTCGCCGCCGTCCACATGCCGTTCCTTCTTCCAGGCGAATCCCGCACGCTCACCCCGGTCTCCGTCTCGACCTTCGAGGGGGGCTGGCAGAAGGGCGTGGATATCTACACGACCTGGAGACGATCCTGGATGCACCCCGCTTCCGTGCCCACATGGGCCGGGGAGCCGCACGCCTGGCTGCAGCTCCACATCAATTCCCCGGAAGACGAACTGCGCATGCGGTTCACGGATCTCGTCGAGGTCGGTCGGGACTGCGCACGTCTCGGCGTCCGCGCCATCCAGCTCGTGGGCTGGAACGACGGGGGCCAGGACCAGGGCAACCCCTCGCATGACCCCGACCCGCGTCTCGGTACGTTCCAGGAACTGAAGGACGCCATTCGCGAGATCCAGTCCCTCGGGGTCAAGGTGGTCCTCTTCGCCAAGTTCACCTGGGCGGACCGCGCGACCGAATGGTTCCGGAAGGACCTGAAACGACTGGCGATCAAGGACCCCTACGGCGACTACTACATGCATGGCGGGTACCAGTACCAGACGATGACGCAGCTGCTCGATATCAACACGAAGCGCCTCGTCCCGATGTGCTTCCTGAGCGAGGACTACCTGAAGGTCTGCGAAACGGAATTCAGGAAGCTCGTCGAACTCGGCGCGGACGGCATGCTCTTCGATGAGTGCCTGCACCATTCCCCTGCGCTGCTCTGCTTCGACCCGTCGCACGGCCACCGCCACGGTGCACCCGTCTACGCGAACGACCGGCTTCTGATCCAGCGTTTCCGCAGCCTCCTCCCGCCGGGCCGCGAGTTCCTCATGTCCGGGGAAGCCTGCTACGACTGGGAGATGGAGGCCTACTCGCTGTCCTACCACCGCAGCGAAAGCCGCACCCACATCCCCCTCTCCCGGTACATGCTCCCTGCCATGCCTTTCATGACGGCCGTCACGGGGTTCAATGACCGGAACATGATCGGCCAGTGCCTGATGTACAAGTACGTGGTCAGCTACGAGCCGTACAATTTCAAGGGACGCCTCGACGATTTCCCCCTGACCATCGCGTACGGCCGCAGGATGGACGCGATGCGGACCGAGCTGCGCGAATACCTGTGGGATGGAGAGTTCCGCCACGAATGCGGCGCGACAGTCGAAACGGAAGACGTCGCCGCAGCGCCTCCCTACTCCGTGTTCGCTCGCCGTGGGGACGGACGCAGGGCCGTGGTCGTCTGCAACTACGACCACGACAAGCCCCTCCGCATTCGAGCGACCCTCGACGACGGGGTCCGGCTGTCGAAGTACCGCTTCATCGAGGATGCCGATTGGACGGACGTTTCGGACTGGATCTGCATCCCGCCGAACTCCGCGGTCGTGGTTCTCTGAAAGGACATGCCTTGAGAGGGTATGACGTCGCCGCCTATGTCTGGCCATCCTACCAGCCCGACGACCGGGCGCGGATCTTCTGGCCCGAAGGAATCGGCGAATGGGAGACCGTCCTGAAGAACCGACCGAAGTTCGAGGGCCACCAGCAGCCGCGTCTTCCGCTCTGGGGAACCGTGAATGAAGCGGACCCGGACGTGATGCGGACGCAGATCGACGCGGCCGCGGACCACGGCGTCAACGTCTTCATCTACGACTGGTACTGGTACGACCGGCGTCCCTTTCTCGAAGGGTGCCTGAACGAGGGCTTCCTGAAGGCGCCTAACCACGACCGTATGAAGTTCTACTTGATGTGGGCCAACCACGACGCCAACGTGGTGTGGGATGTCCGCCAGTCCGATGATTCCGACAGCGTCGTCTGGGAGGGCCGCGTGGACCGGGCGGAGTTCGAGCGGCTCGGGAACCGACTGGTCGACCGGTATTTCACCCACCCCTCCTACTATCGGATCGATGGGAAACCGGCTTTCATGATCTACGACCTGGACACGCTGGTGCGCGGACTTGGAGGCCTGAAGGAGACGCGCGCCGCGCTGGACTGGCTCCGCGACAGAGCGGTGAAGGCAGGACTCGCAGGGCTTCACCTCCAATGCACCCTGCGGAAGGAGACGACCTTCTCGGGGACCGGCATCAAGGGCGATGGCACGGCGTCGCAGCAGGACGTCGTCGAAGCCCTGGGATTCGACGGCATCACGCACTACCAGTTCGTCCACTTCGTCGACATCGACCGCGAGTACACCGACATCCTGCAGGATGTGACGGAGGAGTGGGCGCGGCTTTCCGCGGACTATAGGATCCCCTACTTCCCGCATGTTTCGGTTGGCTGGGACAATAACCCGAGGTTCCAGCGCTTTCGTCCGGGCATCGTGCGGAACAACCCGCCGGAGGCCGTCGAAGATGCGTTGCGCCGGGCGAAGGCATATCTGGACGCGCACCCGGAGCAGGCTCCGCTGGTCACGGTCAACAGCTGGAACGAGTGGACGGAGACGAGCTACCTCGAGCCGGACGACCTATACGGGTACGGCTATCTCGAGGCGGTCCGGAAGGTCTTCTCCTAGAACATGACCACCGTATTTATCCGAAGTCGGGTGGGTATCCCTCTCCCGCCGAAGGACTAGTGGCTCAGTCCCTCAGATCCACGCCCAACACTTCAAGGGACCCTTGGACGACATAGACCTGGATGTTCCCAAGGAGGCCCGGATCCTTGACCTTGAAGACGACGACATAGACCTTGTGGCCGCTGAGGTCCACGCTTTTCCGCGAGACAAGATTGTAGACGGGGTGACTCTGCTCCACGGTATAGTCGTGCTCGGCGATCGTGGCCGCCTTCCAATCCACGATGGAAGCGCGGTCCGTCGGATTCGTGATGTGGGCGTAGGCGGCTGCGACGACCGGGTCCGTCTTCGCGGCGGACTGCAGGCACCCGATGAGGACGGCGGATAAGGCGAAGACCGCGAGAATCGTAAGGACGAGCTGCAGGGTGGCGATCCGCTTCATTGAGTGCCCTCCTTGGCTGCGATGCACGGCTTGTATCCGTGATATATACGATGGAGGGACGGAATGCGTTCCGAGCTCTATTGACACGTCGGCGCTCTCGGGTATACTTTTCGTGAGTCAAACCTTCGAAGGACGCCAATCAAGGTGGTGCCACAGGTCAAATGCCTGTCCTTGTAGTTCTACAAGGGCGGGTTTTTCGTTTCCCCGGAAGGGCAGGAACAAAGAAAGAGAGAAAAGCCAATGGAATCGAATTTTGACAATCGGGACGAAGCGAGACGGCTCGCGAGGTTCCGCACATGAGGGCGAAGGACAGGATGCTCGCCGCTTCGAAATCGCTCGTGAAGATCGACGGCATCCGCACCGAAGCGGACGTCGCTCTTCTGAACCGGCTCAAGCCCGATTTCGCCGGATTCGTCTTTTCCGCATCCAACCGCCGCATCACCCCGGAGGCTGCCGCGGAACGGAGCGCGGAGCTGGGTTTCTCGATCCGGCCCGTCGGCGTCTTCGTCGACGAAGACGAGGAGCGCGTCGCACAGATCGCCCAGGACTGCGGGCTCCATGCGGTGCAGCTGCATGGAGGGGAGGACGCCGCCTATGTCGCACGACTGCGGAAGCTCCTTCCGGTGGGCGTCAAGATATGGAAGGTCGTACGCATGGACCCCGGCGTGAAACCGGACCTTGCGGGAGCGGACATGCTGTACCTCGACGGCGTGGTTCCGGACGTGAATCGCACGTTCGACTGGGACGCCGCTGACGAGGTGGGGACTCCCTACATGCTCGCCGGTGGTTTGACGCCCAAGAATCTGAAGGATGCGTTGGAACGCCTCCACCCCTATGCGGTGGATGCCGGCACCGGCGTCGAAGACGAGAACGGCAACCTGAATGCGGCGAAGATCTCGGCGTTCCTGTCCATCGCTCGGGAATCGAGACCCTGAAGAACCGTCAGAACACCCCGAGGAAATCCAGCGTCTGAATCAGCGCCACGAGGAAAGGTGCAAGCATCAACAGCACGACTCCCCAGTTCCACTTCGAGACCGGCTGGCCGGCTTCGGGGTGTTCGGTGTTCAGTTGCGCCAGCTCCCTGCGGGTGAAGCCGCGCCCCTCGTACTTCCCACGAAGCACCTCCAGCAAGGCTTGCAGGCTACTCAGCGTGAAATACAGATTGCCGGTCTTGACCTGTTTCCCACAGAAGAGATAGAACAGGACGGCTTGTGTCGCCCTATTACTGCCGGAGGTCGTCACGGTCTGGAATGATCGTACGTCTTCCAGTCGGAAGATCTGGGTGCGCCCCGTCACGCCTTTGCGAATGTAGATGCGCTGGTCCGTGATGACCAGCTGATTGAGCCCGTAGCTCATGAGGATGAGGAGGACCAAGGGGAGGAAGACGATCAGGCCGATCATGCCGGCCAGATAGGACTCGAGGGATGTTAGGGAGGTATCGCCTAGGAACATGGCCTGATAGGCCGTCCGCAGGAACAGGGAACCGAAGAATAGCCATATGGGAAAGAAGAAGACCATGAACACGATGGGCATCCTGCTTTTCCGGAGCCGATATAGGACCGTTTCATTCTCATCCACGAATCGCATCACGTCGCCCTCCTTTTCAACTTCGATTTCCGATATGTGCAGCCGTTGAATGCGGCGAACCGCTTGAGGCGCTCGTGCCAGGCGGCTTCGAAACCCGCGTCAGGCTCGAATTCCGGCTCTGGCCAGAAATGTGCCACTTTCAGCCGCTTCGCCTTCTTATCGATCACGGGCTCGACACGCCCGACCAGACGGTCCCCGTAGAGAACCGGCAGGACGTAGTACCCATGCCGTCGCTGGACAGCCGGTGTGTAGATCTCCCACTTGTAGTCGAAGCCGAACAAAGCGCGCACCAGACGTCGGTCCCAGAGCAGGTTGTCGAGGGGTGCGAGCAGCTCGAGACGCTTCGGGCCATCCTCCGCACGCCCGGCGTCGCCCCCGTCCACCGCCAGTACCTGCCGCAACAGGGGCTCGTCGGACGCGGGTACGTAAAGGGGCTCCGCGACGCCTTCGACGCGGCAGGGAAGGATCCTCCCCTCTGCGAGGAGAGATGCGAAGACTGCGTCCCGGCGGGCACCTTTGAAACCAGGCAGCATGAGCCAGGCATCGGACGGGCGGTTCCACAACATCCCGACAGAGCCGATGCGTCGGAGGGCCAGCCACTTCACGAACTCGAAATCGTCGGGGTTCGGGTCCGGTGCGGCAAGGACCGCGGGCGGGAGGTGGCGCTCCGCAAGCGCATAGTACTTGATGCTCCCGCGCTTGTGGTGGATGACGAGCTCCCCGCGGAAGTACAGCGTCTCCAGCGCGGCGCGGGCCAGAGATGTCGGGCCCCAGCCCCAGTCGATCTTGTCGTCCAGAGGCACGTCCCTGGCCGTGATGAAGTCCTTTCCATCGAGGGCGGTGTGGATGATATGGGAAACCGCGTCGATGCGCTCGCGGTGCCAGCCCTCGTGTCCAAATCGACGGCGGAACCGCGCGAAGGCCGGCCAGTCCTCGACACCATAGAGGGAGAGGTTCTTGTCGAAAGCATCGACGAGCCGGCGGTCCTCGTACAACAGGCGGTCGAGCATCGATTTTGTGAAGTCGGGAACACGGGACTGAAAGACCAGTTCAGTGTTCTTGCCGCATACATCGATGGGGTCGAATTGCACGCAGCCCGCCTGCCGGACGAAGTCGCAGATCCCTTCGGGTCCGTGGAAGCGCGGCGCGCCGAGCAGCCCTTGCTTGCGCAGGAGGAAGGCGCGCGCCTGTGTGGCGGTCAGTGGATATGGAGGAAGTGGCGTCGAGGTGCTGCTCATGAATCCAGAATACACCAGAGCAGGGTGGGACGCAGGTGTCGAG
>CAZOHH010000046.1:15138-17937 GCA_964579735.1 uncultured Oscillospiraceae bacterium
TCTACTTGACCGATTGTGCCGACACAGAAGGTCTTCTACGAATCATCCAGACGATTCCTTCCCCTAAAGCGGAGCCCTTCAAGCGGTGGCTGGCGAAAGTCGGATATGAGCGACTGCAGGAGATCGAGGACCCGGAACTTGCCTCGCAGCGGATGGTTGAGACATACAGGCTCAAAGGATACTCCGACGAATGGATTGGCATGCGGATGCGGGGCATTGCCGTTCGCGACACCTTGACGGACGAGTGGGACCAGCGCGGTGTCGACCAGCCCAGCGACTACGCCGTTCTGACCGCCGAAATCAGCCGGGCTACATTCGGGATGACCCCCTCCGAATACAAGGACTTCAAGAGTCTGGACAAGCCGGGGGATAATCTGCGGGACCACATGAACGATCTCGAGCTGATCTTCACGATGCTTGGGGAGGCTTCTACGACGGAAATCGCCCGAAACGACGATGCCCAAGGGCTGGGTGAAAACCGGAGTGCCGCTCGGAGAGGTGGCAGGATTGCCGGGGACGCAAAGGAGAACCTCGAGAAACAGACCGGCAGGAAAGTCTCGGTGAAAGACAACTTCAAACAACTGCCGGAGGCTGAAAAACGGAAGAGGGTTCCTGGACCCGAAACTCATTCGTCCAAGGATTAGGTCGTGACCACAGGCGTCCGCTGCATACCAGCGGGATATGCCGCCTGGATGCCGACATGCCGCGTCAGGGGCCGACCGATTCAGACATGAAAACCGTGAAGAAATGGATCTGGAAACTGAATCCCAATGCGCTCATCCTGCCCGTATCCGCGAGGACGGGGGAAGGCTTTGGCGTCTGGGCGGACTGTCTCCGCCTGCAGGTCGAGGACTGGAACCGATAGTCGCCTGCGACCTTCTTTGACGTATATTTGCATTTGTGGCATTATTATGTAAAACATACTTTGCATAAAAATGCCATAAATGCAGAATAGAATGGCAAGTGATATCGGAGGCTCATCGATGGCATTTCTTAATCGTGAGAACATTCTCAAGACCTTGTTCGCGTTCAATCCCTGGTGGCGCACCGGAGGGATTCGTGCGGAGTTCCATAGGGACTTTCGACGCGCAGCGTTCTACGAGGCAATGAGCCTTCTGACACACCCGGATCTTCGCCGCGCCGTGATTCTGACGGGAGTCCGAAGAGTCGGCAAGACGACGGTCCAGTATCAAGCCATCGAAGAGCTCCTGATCCAGGGAGTCGATCCGAAGCGGATTCTTTTCGTTTCATTCGACCACCCTCTTCTTAAACTGAGCCGGTTCGACGAAATTCTCGAGACCTATCACGAAAGCATCCATGGGGGCGAGGACGTCTTTTATTTCTTCGATGAAATCCAATATGCGTCGGACTGGGACATCTGGCTGAAGACGGTGTATGACAACCAACCGAAGACGCGCATCCTGGCGACCGGTTCAGCCAGCCCGACATTGCTTGGTAGAAGTGCGGAGAGTGGTGCAGGTCGTTGGACGACTGTCCGTGTACCGACGCTCGATTTCTTCGAATACTGTCACCTCGTCGGTGTCGACGAGAGACCTGAAATCCCCAACGGGTGGCTCCCGGAGAACCTGAAGAACCTGTCCAGGTTGGAATGGGCCGACCTCATGAACCGCCTGATGCCACTTCAGAAGCATTTTCAACGATATCTCCTGGTCGGCGGCTTTCCGGAGCTCGCTTTGTCGACGGATGAATACCTGTCCCAGCGGATCCTGCGCGAAGACGTCGTGGACAAGGTTCTGAAGAGGGACCTCCCGGCCCTGTACAGGATTCGCAGTACGACGGAACTCGAGAAGATCTTCCTCTATCTCTGTTACAACTCGTCCGGAATCGTCTCAACAGATACGATCGCCAAGGAGATTGGCGGAATCTCCCGTCCCACTGTTGAAGGCTATATCGGGTATCTGGAAAATGCCGACCTGATTCTGCGCAGCTACCCGGTCGAGATGTCAGGGAAGAGAGTCTTGAAAGCGAGGCCGAAGATCTATATCGCCGACGCAGCCTTGCGGAATGCGGTTCTGATGCAGGAGGACATCCTGACGGATCCCGTGGAGATGGGCTTGATGGTGGAGACAGCGGTCTATCGCCACGTCTTCGCGCTCTATGCGCGTTCCTCGGTACGTGTCGGATATTTTCGAGATCCAGCCCGGGAAAAGGAAATCGACATCGTGGTCGACCGTCCGAAGCATCGCGTCCTCATCGAAGTGAAATACCGGGACTTGTCGCGGGTTGGGGAGAGGGAGGCCATTCGGACGGAACCTTCGGAAATGGATACCGCACTCGTGGTCACTCGGAGAGAAGATGACTTCGGTACGCAGACAGACGATAAAGGGACCTTGACGAGGATTCCAGCCTTTGCATTTCTCTATCTATGTGGGTCCATCGGGAAAGCGGATTTCAAGACGACTTCTACAACCGACACCACTTTGTAGTCGGTTCCAGCCTTTTCCTTTCGGCAGAAGCATCGCATTAGTCCTCCCTGTATGGACATATGCACACCGCATGGCGGTCTTGTTGTATTCGAAGGAATGCATGTATACTGGGCATATCAAGGGATGTCGAGGATGTCCCGCTCCGAAGACCGAAAGGAGCGTGTCCACCCATGAAGGCCATTCGAAAATTGTCTCCCGAACGCGGCTGCGCCTTCCGCGACGTTCCAATTCCCACGCCCGGCCCCGGCGAAGTGCTGATTCGCGTCTCGTCCTGCGGAATCTGCGGGACCGACCTCCACATCTACCAATGGGACGCCTGGTCCCAGAAGCGCATCCACCCCCCCGTGACCTA
>CAZOHH010000047.1:0-17896 GCA_964579735.1 uncultured Oscillospiraceae bacterium
GATCTCGACCGCGGCCGCCTGCCGCGCCCTGCGGGAGATGCTGCTGCTGATGTAGTTCAATCCGCGACCGGCGTCTCCAGCCCGAGCTTCCGCCTCGCCATCCTCGCGGTCCAGAGATTGTTCCCGTGCGCCGCGACGTATTCGAGGGACTCCTTGGCTCCGGACTCGTCGCCGGCCGCCTCGTAGACGCTCGCCAGGATGCTGCGGGTTTCCACGCGCTCGTATTCGTTGCGGCACGTGGGTAGGACCGCTTCGAAGAATTCGCGCGCACCCTCGAAATTCCCCTCGGCTATCCGGATCCTGTAGTCCAGCCGATCCAGCCGATTCCGATACGTCGCGAGTAGACGGTGCTCGGACACGAGGGCGGGTTCCATCCGGGCCATCTCGTCCCGAAACCCTTTCGCCGCCTCCACGTCTTGAAGACCGAGTCGCGCGGCTGCCCGGTTGTGGGCGATGACCGCAAGGGTCAGCGCCATCCGCGGACCCTTCCCGGACGGCTGCAGGTTTTCGAGGATGCCCCAGGCCTTTTCGAAATCGCCTCGGGTGATGAGCCCGACCGCGAAATCGTTGCGGATCATCACGCGGGCGGCCGCGGGGGCCGATGCGACGGAAAGCAGCGGGGCGGCCGCCGCGAGGAAGCGGTCCGGGTCGCAGTCGTCGTAAAGAGGAGCGAGAATCCGCCGATATTTCGCAAGGGCAAGCAGATTGACCGCCATGACCGAGAGGAATATGCCGAGGATCACGACCGCACTCCAGACCAGGAGGTCCGCCGTGGAGCTCCCGAGGTCGAACAGCGGCTCGACGAGGCGGAGCGTCGGCATCATGACGCCGTCGACCTCCATCGAGAGGAACGGCCAGGCAAGCAGCGTCTGGCTGGCGAACAGCAGCAGAAAGAAGGAGCAGAGCACCCAGTACAGGATCCGGGTAGAGCGGAAGAGCTTGTGCATGGCGTCACCCCAACTCGTAGCCGTCTCGGACGGCCTGTTCCATGGCTCCGATTTCCTCGTCCGTCAGGTAAGCGAAGTGCGACTCACGCTTTCTTGCGGAAAGACGACCCTGATTCTGCAGGCATAGGCCGATGAACAGGTCGATCTGCGCGTCCGGCATGTCGACGATGGCCTGAATCGAGCGGCGGGTCCTGTCGTAGTTCGAGAGGAAACCGAGTTCTTCGACGAGTTCGGTTTCAATTGCCTTCTTCATGAAACCATACAGGGACTCCGTTTGGGAAGTCAGGTCCATGAAGCGATAGAGCCCTCCGGTATCCCCATCGACTTCCAGGCGTCCTCGAACGTCCATCTGGAAGCGGACACGCGCCATCAGCGGCTTCGAGAAGGCTTCCAGGGTTCGGTCGTATTCACGCGGATCCTTCAGGATCGCAGCGGAGACCGGGAACATCAGACCATCCGGAACGACCTGTCGCAGCGACAGGATGTTGTGGATCAGGAAGCGATGAAGTCGGCCGTTTCCGTCGAGGAACGGGTGGAGATAGACGAAACCGAACGAGATCACGGCGGCATGTATGACGGCTGGAACCCCGCTGTCCATCAAGCGTCGGTGACATGCGACGAGGCCCTCCATCAAATCCGGGACATCCGTCGGTTTCGGGCAGACATAGTGGACGACCTGACGTGTGAGTGAAACGGACTGCCCGACATAATTCTGATCCGTGCGATAGCCTGGTTCCGCGAAGCGCGGGTCGACGATCTGGTTCTGTATTCCGACGAGCGCAGTCGGTTCACAGAAGTCGCGCTCCTCTGCCTTCTTCAGTAGATCGACGAATTTCTCCGTGCGATTCCCTTCCAGTCTGATGTTCTCGATCAGGAAGGACGAGCGGGTTTCCTTCGTATAGAGATAATTCAAGGCACGGTGAAGCAGGTCCGGCGGGTAGTCGCGGACCAGCTCTTCGGTGCGGGCTCGGATATCCAGCGACTCCCACTCGACGAGTTCTTCCGTTCTCCGGACCATCGGGCAGAAGGCCGGCGTGCCGAGGAGATTGTCCAGAACTCTTTGTCGTCCGATACGGATCGGCTTGTTCGATGCATAGTACTTTTCCACTTCCAGGAGGGCGATGTAGTTCCCCTGATGGAGATCCGGCAAGGGTAGCGTCCGGTTCATCAGGATCTCATACAGATACCAGATCTTGCGTGAATAGATTCCTGTTGGTTTCGAAGAGACGAATCCGACGATCTCCTCTTCGGGAATCACCGTGAATAGAGCGTACAGCACTCCAAGATCGATGCCATCGTTCTTGATGGCGAATTCTAGATGGTCTCCTACGAGATCTCCTGGCCAATAGGCGAGCGGATAGGTTGCCTCAACACGGTCGCCGGTTCTGACGATGCGGAACACTCCGGTAGAGCCGACGGCGGAGTGGTGCGGATTCGGAATCGGATCCACTCCATATCGTTCGATGAGGAAATCATAACCAGCGGGTCGGAAACCTGAATAGCTCATCGGCTGCTCCTTCAAAACCTTTACGGAATCCAATAAACAATTACGAAATGGTATATCCGATTATAAACCGTTACAGAACGGAAGTCGACTGCAGGAAACGTTGCGAAGAACGGATTTCCTTTCGAAACGGGCTTTGTGCTCGAGAAATCGTTACAAACGACTCCAATTACTACCTCTTCCATCCTTCAGCGCCCTGATGTACGATATCCATCAGTGTCCCCATCGGCGTCCCCCATGCGAAAGGAAGGCACTCCCATGATTTCCATCCAGAACGTCAGCAAGTCCTACGGCGGCGGCATCAAGGCCGTCGACGGCATCACCCTCGAGGTCCGCTCCGGAGAGATCTTCGGCTTCATCGGCCCCAACGGCGCCGGCAAGACCACCACCATCAAGATGGTCACCGGCATCCTGCACCCCGACGCGGGTACGATCCTCGTCGATGGGAAGGATATCGTCAAGGAGCCGATCGAGGCCAAGCTGCGCTTCGGCTTCGTGCCGGACGACCCGAACCTGTTCCCGCGCCTCAAGGGCATCGAGTACCTGAACTTCATCGGCGACCTCTACGGCGTCGAGCAGGAGCTGCGCCGCGAGCGCGTCGCCACCCTCGCCGACCGCTTCGGCCTGGCCAAGGCCCTGTCCGACCGCATCCAGAGCTACTCCCACGGCATGCGCCAGAAACTCGTCCTGCTCGGCGCGCTACTTCACGAGCCGCCCGTCTGGATCCTCGACGAGCCCATGACCGGCCTCGACCCGCGCTCCTCCTTCGAGCTCAAGGAGATGATGCGCCAGCACGCAGACAAGGGTCATACCGTGTTCTTCTCCACCCACGTCCTCGACGTCGCCGAGAAGGTCTGCGACCGGGTCGCCATCATCGACCAGGGCCGGATCCTCTTCTGCGGCAGCATCGACGAGATGCGCGTCCACTTCGCTTCGGCTGGCTCCTCGCTCGAGAAGATGTTCCTCGAACTCACGAGCGACGAGAACGGTTCGAAACCATGAAGACCATGTTCCGGCTGACCTGGCTCATGTTGAAGGCCTACGGACTCGGGATGGGCGGCGATACGAAGCGCGCCGACATGCGCAAGCCCTCCCCGACGGGTGAACCGCCGAAGCCCCGCCGCCGCTTCCCCGTGGCCCTGCTGTTCCCGCTGCTCTTCGCGCCTATTGCGGTCTCGCTCGCCGCCTTCGCCAACATTCTCTACGACGCCCTCGAGGGGTTCGGCCTCCAGGCCGCCATCCTCGGCACCGCGACCGGCGCCGGGGCGGTCGTCGTCTTCTTCTTCGGCGTCTTCTACGTGCTCAGCATCTTCTACTTCTCCAGCGACGTCGAGAAACTCCTCCCCCTGCCCCTGCGCGCCTTCGAGATCCTCGGCGCCAAGTTCCTCGTCACGACCGTCTACGAGTACATCGGCGCCCTCCTGATCACCGGCCCGCTCTACATCACCTACGGCATCCGCAGCGGTGCCGGCCCCGCTTTCTACGTCATCGCGACCCTCGTCTACCTGCTGTTGCCCGTGATTCCGCTCGCGATAGCCTCCATCCTGGTCATGGCCGTCATGCGCTTCACGCCCTTCGCACGAAACCGCGACGTGTTCAACATCGTCGTCAGCCTGCTGATCCTCGTCCTCGCCCTCGGCTTCAACGTCGGCATGCAGAAGCTGATCGGCATCTCGGACCCGAACCTCATCACGAAGCTGCTCGGCCAGGACGGCGGCAGCATCGCCAAGATCACCAGCAGCATGTTCCCCGGCACCGGCTTCGCCGCGAGCGCCCTCGCAACGGCCGGCAGCCTGGAGAGCCTGGGGAATCTCCTCCTCTTCGTCCTCATCTGCGCCGCCGCCTTCGGCGCCTTCCTGTTCGCCGGCCACTTCCTCTATTTCGCCGGCGTGCTCGGCGCCGGGTCCGCGACCTCGCGCAGCCGCCGCCTCACCGACTCCCAGCTCGCCCGCGGCACGGCGTCGGCAAACGTCGTCGTCACGTACGTCCGCAAGGAGCTGCGCATCCTGGTCCGTACCCCGATCTTCCTCCTGAACAACGTGATCATGAACTTCATGTTCCCGTTCTTCCTCCTGATCCCCTTCGCCGCCGGCGGCAGCGGGGATGCGGACCTCGAGGGACTGCTGACCCTCGTCCGAAGCGGCGTCTTCGCCAAGGGCACGGAAATGGCAGCGCCCGCGCTGGCGGTCTGCTTCGGCCTCATGGTCTTCGCCTCGTCCACCAACGGCATCGCGGCCTCCGCGCTCTCCCGCGATGGGTCGAGCGCCTGGTTCATGAAGACCATCCCCATGTCCTACTCCCGGCAGATCTACTGCAAGGTCGCGACCGGCGTGCTGCTTTCCCTTTGCGCGACGCTGATCTCCAC
The DNA here is from genome assembly GCA_964579735.1 of uncultured Oscillospiraceae bacterium. GTDB lineage: Bacteria > Bacillota > Clostridia > Saccharofermentanales > UBA5734 > CAILLO01. The sequence continues at coordinate 4,817 of CAZOHH010000047.1, forward strand.
CATTTTCGTCTGCGTACTGATCGCCCCGCCCGTCTGGTTCGTCGGGCTTCTCCTCGTCGCCGCGCTGATCGGCGCCGTCATGCCCAACGTCGTCGGCATCCTCTTCGACCTGCGCTGGCCGAAACTGAACTGGGACAACGAGCAGAAGGCCGTCAAGCAGAACCTCAACGTGCTGTACGAGATGTTCGTAGCGTTCGTCGTCATCGCGGCCGCAATCGTCCCCGTCTTCGTCTGGCAGCTGCCCTTCGCCGCCGGTGTCGCCATCATCTTCGGCGTCCCGCTCCTCGTCACCGCCGCCGCCGTCTGGCTCCTCCGCGCCAGAGGTGCCGCCTGGGTCGTCGCTTTGGATATGTAGAGCACGTATTTCCAAAAAATCGCATGGTCTTCCTTGTCCACCCGTGCCCCTTTCATGTACACTGTACCCGGATTAGACTTCCAACCGCTCTGGCGGGGATGGGGCACGAAGATGACAGAAGACGCACCGGTCGGAATCCACTCCGATTTCAAGTTTCTCGACAGGATTCGTGAAGAGGAACGGGAAGCCGTCCGCATCGTTGCATCCCGACGAGCCGAGACGGAAGCCGCGTTGGCTTCGGCTCGTGAAGACGCTCAACGGCGTCTGGATCAGGTCCGCTCAGAGCTCGAGCGGGAAAGGCAGCTCCGAATGCAATCGGCTTTGGATGCCGCCACCGTCCGTCTCGACGAAGAGCGTTCGGCAGCCGAAGCGGAATCCGCACTCCTCCTGTCCTCCGGCTCGGCGAAAGTGACCCTTGCGGTCCCAGCCCTTGCGGAAAGGATCATCAAACTGCATGCCGATCGTTAAGATGAGCCGCTTTACCCTCGTTGGGCTGCTCTCGGAAAGAGAAGTCGTCCTTCAGGCGCTCCAGCGTCTTGGAGCCGTCCAGATCGAGGACGCCTCAGCCAGTCTGGTTTCTTCAGTCGCGGATGACAAGGATTCCACCTCTCCTTCTTCCCTCGTTGCTTCACGGGTCGAGGTACAGACGGCCGAAGGGTGCACGGTCCGATTGGCTTCCATGATCGCGAACACCGTTCGCGCCTTGCCGAAGAAGAAGTCCCTCTTCACGATTCGCAGAAAGGTCAAGAAGTCCGTCTTCGAAGAGGCGGTTTCCCGCGAAAAGGAGATCTGGGACGTCGTCGAGCGTCTCGAGAAGACCTTCTCACGCATCGCGCATCTTCGTGGCCAGCGCTCCCGTTTGACTGCCGCGCTCGATGTCCTCGAACCTTGGCGCGACATTCCCTTCGATCTCTCCGAGGACGGAACCGAACGTGTCCGAGTCTGGATCGGCTCCATGCCGGCTGGCGAGCGGTTCGATGACTTCCAGTCGGAACTGGCTGCCCGACATGCGGAAAGCCACATCGTCGTCCTTCCTCCGTTCGCCGTCGCTTCGCCGTCCTCCAAGGTCGACGAACCCGTCCGTTTCCTTGTCGCTGTGATGCGCGAAGAGGAGGAGGATGTTCGCTCCCTGCTCAAGAGCCACGCCTTTCTTCAGATTCCCGCGCACGGGGAGCGCGGGACGCCTGCTGAAGTCTGCGCAAGACTTCAGGACGAACTCGCCGGAATCGAAATAGAGATCGACGAGAACGAAGTCGCGTGCGTGACGATGGGCACCGCGTCCCTCGTGGACTTCGAGATCCTCCACGACCTGTGGTTCATGAAGCTCGAGCATGCGAACGCCAATACGCGACTCGGGGAGACGGGCAGCACCTTCGTCATCTCCGGATGGGTGCCGGTCGGTCTCTCCGAGAAAGTCGAACAGGGGCTTCACTCGCACTTCACCGTCGCCATCGAAACACGACCGCCGATGCCGGGTGAGGATTTCCCCGTTCTCTTGAAGAACCACCCGCTGGTGCGGCCCTACGAAGTCATCACCGAGATGTTCAGCACGCCTTCAACCGGCGAAATCGACCCGAACCCGCTCCTGGCGCCCTTCTTCTTCGTCCTGTTCGGCCTCATGCTCGGGGATGCGGGATACGGATTGCTGCTGGCGGCCGGTTCTGCGGTGCTCGTCTGGGGGGTCGGCGTACAGGGGAACATGCGACGCATGTGCCTTCTCTTCATCCAGGGCAGTTTCGCAGGCATCGTCTCTGGATTGATGTTCGGGAGCTTCTTCGGCGATATCGTCACCGTCACGAGCCAGAATCGGTTTTCCTTTCCGACCTTGTGGTTCAACCCGCTGACGGACCCGATCCGCATGCTTGCCTTTTCCATGATCCTCGGCGTCCTGCACATCCTCACGGGAATGTGCGCCAAGGCCTACGTCCTGATCCTCAAGGGAAAATTGATCGACGCGGTCCTGGACGTCGGTTCCTGGTTCGCCCTCTTCCTCGGGTTCGGTCTCCTCGCGGTCGGTGGCATCGTCGGCACGATTGGAACCGGGCTCGTGCTTGTCGCCGTTCTCTCCATCATCTGGTTCAGCGCTCGCGACTCGAAGAAACCCGCCATACGGATCTTCAAGGGAATCTACAACCTCTATGGCATCACCGGTTACTTCGGGGACGTGCTCTCCTATTCGCGCATCATGGCGCTCGGTCTCGCCGGTGGCGTCATCGCCATGGTCATCAACAAGATGGGCTCGATCGGCGGGTTCGGTTTCTTCGGCATCGTCGTCTTCATCGTCGTGGCGGTCTTCGGGCACGCGCTGAACCTGGCGCTTTCGACCCTGGGCGCCTATGTCCATACGAGCCGGCTTCAATACGTCGAGTTCTTCGGAAAATTCTACGAGGGTGGTGGGCTTGCATGGGCGCCGCTGCGCTCGCGTACGAAATACACGGAAATCGTGTCAAACGACTAGGAGGAGGACGACATGGAGTTCATCAATGCACTGGCCAACACCTTTCTCAGCGGACCTGTCCTGGCATTTCTCGGTGCGGCACTCGCGGCAGCCGGTGGCGGCTGGGGTTCAGCCAAGGGAGTCGGCATCGCCGGTGAAGCGGCCGCCGGGGTCTTAAGCGAAAAACCCGAACTCTTCGGCAAGGCGTTGATCCTGCAGGCTCTCCCGGGAACGCAGGGCATCTATGGACTGCTGACGTGGTTCATCGTCATGGCCCAGGCCGGCTTCCTCGACGGCACCGCCGCGAATCTCACCACGCTCCAGGGCATGCAGTACTTTGCAGCCTGCCTCCCCGTCATTCTCGTGGAGTACTCGTCCGCCATCGCCCAGGGCCGGGTTTCCGCCAATGGCATCCTGATGCTCACGCGCAAGCCTGAGGAACAGTCCAAGGCGATCGTGCTGGCCGCCATGGTCGAAACCTACGCGATCCTCGCCCTGCTGGCCTCCATGTTGATGCTTCTCCTCGGCATCCAGAAATGACTGGGCTCGACGCCATCCTGTCCCGTATCCGCCTCGAAGCGGAAGCGCGCGCCGCGGAGATTTCCGAGGAGAGCCAAAGCGCCCTCCGGGAGCTCGAGCGGCAGACCGCCCTGGAGGCGGACCGCCTTCGTGTGGCTTCACTTGCACAGTCCGAAGCCGACATCGCGGCTCTGGATCGACGCACCGCTTCATCCCTCGCACTGGAAGCGCGCCGCATCCGACTCGCCGCCCGCCAACATCTGGTTGCGGAAGCCATACAGGGGGCCGTCGCCCGCCTCTCGAACCTACCCGCGTCGGAGCGCATCGCTCTTTACCTATCCTTCCTGGACGAGAGCGCAAAGGGAGGGGAGACCGTCGCCTTTACCGCGGCCGACCTGACGAGTGGACTGGCGGCAACGGTGCTGGAGGAAGCGAACCGGAGATTACAGGCCCGACGACCAGGTTCCACGCCTCTTCGTTTCACCGAAGAGCCGAATGGGACAAAGGATGGCGGCTGTCTTGTCCTGTCCAAGGACGACATCGAGACCAACCTCACGTTCGACATGATCGTCCGTCAGAACCTCGAGGAGCTGGAGGCGCTCGCCGCCTCGCTCATCCTGGACTGACGAGCGGGTGGCGGGGATGACCGGCAAGATGCAAGACTTCACATTCGACCAATTCACGTCCGATTTCTCGACCTACGCGGGTCGCTATACGGACGTCGACTACACGTATGCGACCGGACGGGTTCGCGCGCTGGAGGCGCAGCTCTGCGACGGTCCTGGCACGGCCCGTCTGACGGAAGTGAAGGATATCGCCGATTTCTCTCGTCTGACTGCCGAGGCCGGGATCGCCGCGGCGGAGAACCCCGAAAAGGCGCTTTCCTTGAACTTCTCGCAGACCTGTTCGCTTCTGCGGGACCTGTGCCGCGAAAAGGTCTACCTCGACGTCTTCCTCCAAGAAGCCGACATCCACAATCTCAAGGTCTTCCTGAAACACCTCTCGGTCTTCTGGCCCGACCCGTCCACTGCGGTCAGCGACTCCTCCGGTTCCGAGTCCTCGTCCAGCACTTCCACCGCGCACACGACGCTTCCCGTGACGTCCCGCGATGCCTCGCTCGCCAGCGTCGAAGACATGCTGTCGTCTCCCTCCTCGATCGACCCCCTCTTCCTCTTCGAGGCGGTTCGCGACCGGAATCCCGACGGAATCCCCCGCTGGATGTGGCAAGCCGTATCCGAGGCCTACTCCGCCTACGCCCGCACCGGAGACGGGTACCGCATCGACACCGTACTCGACCGGGCCTGTGCCACCCATGCCATCGCACTCGCGGAGGACCTCGGGAACGTCTGGTTCACCTCCCTGCTCCAACGCCGCATCGACCTGACAGACTTCGGAATGCTCCTCCGCGCCAGACGCGCAGGCTACCAGCGTGAGTACCTCGCGACGTCTCTCCTGGGCTGCGGGACGCTGCGCTCCGATGACCTGATCCTGTTGATGGACCAGGACGACGAGAGCGTTTCGGCTTATATGTCCAAGACCCCGTACGGCCCTTTCCTGGAGGAGCTTCTGTCGGCAGGGGGGGCAGCGAGCACTGGAAGCGCCGCCGCGTACAGCAAGGCATCCGATGATTATCTGATGGAATTCGTACGCGGCGCGAAGAAGTTCTCGTTCGGGCCCGAGTCCCTGGTGGCCCACCGCTTCGCGAAGGAGACCGAAATCCGCAACTTCAGGGTCGTCCTGACCTTCTTGAGGAATGGACTGAGGGTCGAGGAGGCGCAGCCGCTGCTGCGCGAGACCTATGCCTAGCAGGAGGAGGGCTCCATGTACCGAGTCGGTGTGATCGGCGACAGGGACAGCATCATGGGATTTCGGGCGCTGGGCCTTTTCGTGATGGTGGCCGAAGATAGGGAGTCCGTGCTGCGACACCTGGATGCCGTCCTCGAGGACGGGTTCGCCGTCGTCTATATCACCGAACATGCCGCGGTTCTGGTCCCCGAAGAACTGGAAGCGGCCCGGACGAGGAAAATCCCGGCGTTCGTCCCGATCCCGTCGACGCGCGGCACGCTGGGAATCGGGATGGCGCAGGTCAAGGATACCGTGAAGAAGGCCGTGGGCGTGGATATCCTCGGGTTCGACCGCGCTACGGAAGGCAAGGAGACGGATCGATGAAACACTTATCCAAAGGTAGGATCGTCAAGGTATCCGGTCCGCTGGTCGTGGCCGAAGGCATGCGCGACGCCGAGATGTTCGACGTGGTGCGCGTGTCGAACCTGAAGCTGATCGGCGAGATCATCGAGATCCACGGCGACCGCGCCTCCATCCAGGTCTACGAGGAGACGGCCGGCCTCGGTCCGGGCGAGCCCGTCGAGTCCACCGGTGCGCCGCTGTCCGTCGAACTGGCTCCCGGCATGCTCGGTGGGATCTTCGACGGCATCCAGCGGCCGCTGGAGCGGATCCGCGAACTCGTCGGCAACAACATCACGCGCGGCATCCAGATCGACGCACTCGACCCGTTGCATCTGTGGGACTTCGTCGCAACGGTTGTCCCCGGAACCGTGGTCCAGCCTGGCGACATCCTCGGCACCGTCCAGGAGACCGTGCTGGTCGTGCACAGGGTCATGGTCCCGCCTGGACTTTCCGGCACCGTCGAGGAGATCCTGCCGGGTCTCCGGACGATCGTGGAGCCGATCGCCCGCCTGCGCCTCGAAGACGGTACCCTGCGGGATGTCGCCATGCTGCAGCGCTGGCCTGTCCGCAAAGGGCGGCCCTACGCCGAGAAGATGGCCCCCCGCGGGCCGATGGTCACCGGTCAGCGCGTCATCGACGCCTTCTTCCCGGTGGCGAAAGGCGGCACCGCGGCAGTCCCGGGTCCTTTCGGCAGCGGGAAGACCGTGATCCAGCACCAGCTCGCCAAATGGGCCGAGACCGACATCGTCGTCTACATCGGGTGCGGCGAGCGAGGCAACGAGATGACCGACGTGCTCCTCGAATTCCCCGAACTCAAGGACCCGAAGTCCGGGCGTCCGCTCATGGAGCGCACCGTGTTGATCGCCAACACCTCCGACATGCCCGTCGCCGCCCGCGAAGCCAGCATCTACACCGGCATCACCATCGCCGAGTACTTCCGCGACATGGGCTACAGCGTCGCCTTGATGGCCGACTCCACCTCCCGTTGGGCCGAGGCCCTGCGCGAAATGAGCGGCCGACTCGAGGAGATGCCCGGTGAAGAGGGCTACCCCGCCTACCTCGGCTCCCGCCTCGCGCAGTTCTACGAGCGTTCCGGCCACGTGCGGTGCCTCGGTTCCGACGGCCGCGAGGGCATCCTCACCGCCATCGGCGCCGTCTCGCCCCCCGGCGGCGATTTCTCCGACCCCGTCGCGCAGGCGACGCTCCGTATCGTCAAGGTCTTCTGGGGTCTCGACTCCGCGCTGGCCTACAAGCGTCACTTCCCCGCGATCAACTGGCTGATCAGCTATTCGCTCTACGCCGAACGCGTCGACGAATGGATGGACAAGAACGTCTCGGCCGACTGGAGCCGTCTCCACACCCTTGCCATGCGCCTGCTCCAGGAGGAGTCGGAGCTCGAGGAGATCGTGAAGCTGGTCGGCATCGATTCCCTATCGCCAGTGGACCGCTTGAAGCTCGAGGCCGCGCGAAGCATCCGCGAGGACTTCCTGCAGCAGAATTCCTTCGACGAGGTCGACACCTATACGTCCTTGCCCAAGCAGTTCCGCATGCTGCAGCTCGTTCTCCGATACTACGAACTCGGTGCCAAGGCCCTCGAGAACGGGATGTCCATCCGCACCGTCACGGCGCTGCCCGCACGCGACCGGATCGCCCGCATGAAGTACGTCCCGGAGCAGGACTTCGCCGCCGTTGGCGATTCCATCGAGAACGACCTCGCCGATCAGCTCCGCGGACAGAGGAACCAGAAGGGGGTCGCCCATGCCTAGGGAATACAAGACCATCGCAGAAGTCGCCGGACCGCTGATGCTGGTCCGACAGGTCGAAGGCGTGACGTTCGGGGAACTCGGCGAGCTCACCCTCCCTACCGGCGAAATCCGCCGCTGCCGCGTCCTCGAGATCGACGGCACGGACGCGCTGGTCCAGCTGTTCGAAAACACCGTCGGCATCAATCTCGCCGAGACGCGCGTGCGTTTCCTCGGCCGTGGGCTCGAACTCCCGGTGTCGAAGGACATCCTCGGCCGCGTCTTCGACGGGATGGGCCGCCCCGCGGACGGTGGACCGCCCATCCTGCCTGAGAAGCGGCTCGACGTGAACGGCTTGCCGATGAACCCGGCCGCCCGCAGCTATCCGTCCGAGTTCATCCAGACCGGCGTCTCCGCAATTGACGGCTTGAACACGCTGGTCCGCGGACAGAAGCTGCCCATCTTCTCCGGGTCCGGCCTTCCGCACGCCCGCCTCGCGGCCCAGATCGCCCGGCAGGCCAAGGTGCTCGGCACCGACGAGAAGTTCGCCGTCGTCTTCGCCGCCATGGGCATCACCTTCGAGGAAGCCGACTACTTCATCGAGGACTTCCGCCGCACCGGCGCCATCGACCGCACCGTGCTCTTCGTCAACCTAGCGAACGACCCCGCGATCGAGCGCATCGCGACCCCGCGAATGGCCCTGACCGCCGCAGAATACCTGGCCTTCGAGCAGGACATGCACGTGCTCGTCATCCTGACCGACATCACCTACTACGCCGAGGCGCTGCGCGAAGTATCCGCCGCCCGCAAGGAGGTCCCGGGCCGCCGCGGGTACCCCGGATACCTCTACACCGACCTCGCCACGCTGTACGAGAGAGCCGGCCGCCAGAAGGGGAAGGCAGGGTCGATCACCCTCATCCCGATCCTCACCATGCCCGAGGACGACAAGACGCACCCGATCCCCGACTTGACCGGCTACATCACCGAGGGCCAGATCATCCTGTCGCGCGAACTCCACCGCAAGGGCGTCCAGCCCCCGATCGACGTCCTGCCGTCTCTGTCGCGCCTCAAGGACAAGGGCATCGGCAAGGGCAAGACCCGCGCGGACCACGCCAACACGATGAACCAGCTGTTCGCCGCCTATGCCCGAGGCAAGGATGCCAAGGAGCTCTCCGTGATCCTGGGCGAAGCCGCCCTGTCCGAAATCGACCGCGTGTACGCGAAGTTCGCCGACGCCTTCGAGCGCGACTACGTCTCCCAGGGCTTCACCACCGACCGCAGCATCGAGGAGACGCTCACCATCGGATGGCGCCTGTTGTCCATGCTGCCGCGCAATGAACTGAAGCGCATCCGCGACGAACACCTCGACCTCTACTACGGGAAAGGCTAGGCGTCGATATGGCCGAAATCCGCGTCAACCCGACCCGCATGGAGCTGCTGCGCCTCAAGCGCCGCCTCGTCGTGGCGCGCCGCGGGCACAAGCTCCTGAAGGACAAGCGCGACGAGCTCATGAAGCGCTTCCTCGACGTCGTCCGCGAGAACAAGACGCGGCGCGAGGCCATGGAGTCCCAACTGACGTCCGCGCATCGCGGGTTCGTGTTCGCGCGGGCCGTGATGCGTCCCGAGGCGGTCGAGGAAGCCCTGATGATGGGCCGCGCACCGCTGACGGTCGACCTGGACACCCTGAACATCATGAGCGTCGAGGTGCCCGTGTTCTTGCTGCCACCCGACGAGTCCGGTCGCAGCGACACCCCGTCCTACGGACTCGCCTCGACGAGCGGGGACCTCGATAGCGCGGTGAGCGCTCTTCAGGGAGCCTTCGGCGGAATGCTGGCCCTGGCCGAGTCCGAGAAGGCCGCGCAGCTCCTCGCCGATGAGATCGAGAAGACGCGGCGCCGCGTGAATTCCCTCGAATACATCCTGATCCCCTCGCTGGTGGAGACCATCCACTCCATTACCGCGAAGCTCGAGGAAAACGAAAGAGGCGCTCTCACGCGCCTCATGAAGGTCAAGGATCGCCTAGTGGAGAAAGCCATCCTCGAACGGCAGGCGCGGGACGCGCGCTAGAACAGACGCCCCGTCTGGGCGCTCTTTTCTTTTCGGCCGATGCCGAGCACCCCGTCGAGGAAGTCGCGCGCGAACAGCACACCGACCTCCGGGAAATCCAGAAGCACGGCGCTCGCTCGGATATCCTCCATCACGATTCGTTTCGCCTGCTGGGTCGGTACCGAAGGCATGACCGATTCCACTTCGAGTTCGTCCTGCTTTTTCGGGTCTGCTTCCTCCGGAGCGGATTCGTCGGCCGCCTCCCCGGAGTCCTTTTCCATGTGTGAATGCTGCTCCGAGACAAGCGTCTCCAGCCACATCTCGAAGACCGCCTTCTCGTAGTAATAGCACAGCTTGGGCGTCCGCCTGTCGTCGACCAGGTAGAAGCCCCCGAACCCCATGACCAGGATATCCTCGGAGATCAGGCGCACGCTTTCCATATAGGGCACGTACCGCACCAGCAGCCCGAACTTCCGAGGATTCTCTGCCAGATGGTCCTCCACGGAGCGTGCGACCAGCCACTTCCAGAAGCGCGCCCGAATCTTTTCCGGCACGTCCTGCCAGACGGCATGACCCGAATCGGGCGGGCCGATGGTGTGCAAAACTCCCTGGTTGATCTCGCGATAGAGGGGTCCCAGCCGATGCTCGCGCAGGTAGTACTGCATGACCTTCGCCCCGTCGTCGGCGTCCAAGGCAGGAAGCATGCGGACGAAGGCCTCTGCGTTGTCGACCAGTCCCGCGTCGGGACAGGAGGAGAAGAAGAGAACCAGGACGGCTCGGGCGAGGGCTGCGTCCTCGAGCAGACCCAAGGATGCGAAAAAGGGGCCGACGCGCTTGATTCCCTGAATGGTCATCATGGCGAACACCTTGGCGGGAAGCGTCCCGTCGAAGGGTCCTTCATCGAAGACGGGCGGAAATGCGCAGGCCTTGGGATCCCGTCGCTTCCACTCGGCGTGCAGCGCCGCGAACGCACTCGCGAGCCTCGCGTCGGAGTAGTGATGCTGGAAATAGGCCCAGCCGAGGTCATGCAGCGAGCAGGTCGCACGAATCTCCAGGACCCGCACGATGCGGGCGAGCGCGGTCGGGTCCTCGGTCCGCAGCAGGGCGGGGAAGAGGAGAGACAGACTGCGACGTGGCAGATGCTCGGCGAATCGGACAACTCCGTCATCGACTGGATCTGTCCCTTCCTCGAGGGACTGGATGCGCATGACGAGTTCGTCGACATCACTGTCGAGGCAGCGCCCGACCTGCTCGCGCGGAAGGAGGAACCGGGCGCGGAAGACCTCCAGCAACGCTGTAAAGGCGGGGGCGGCGATCGTGACCATCGACGACATTTCCGTGTCTCCCGCGTCAGCGGGGCTCGACGCCGCGGAGGGCCTTCGGAAGGGCTTCGACGGCATCTCCGATTTCAGCGGCCGAGACGGAGAGGCGCTGCACGATCTCCGCGAGACCGGTGTCGAACACGCCGAGGGTCTTGCGGATCTCCTCGGCCATCCCCTGATTGAACTCGGAGACGGATTTCTGGAAGGTGCCGTTGAGCTCCGTGATATCCATGTCGATTTCCTTGGCGTAGAGGCTCATGCTGCGGGACTCCTCCTCCATGGTCTGGAGGAGCGTCTTGACGTTGACGGTGAAGGCATCGTTCTGCGTGTTCATGGTGTCGCGGAACCCGGTGAGGGTCTCGCCGGTCACGCTGCCGAAGCCGATGATGACCTGGTCGATGCGCGTGGCGAGTTCGTCCGAGAGGATCTCAATCTGTTTGCGCATCTCCTGGAGGTGCGCTTCGTTGGCTTCGAGCGCGGCAGCGGCTTGCTCGGAGGTGCGCCGCGAATCCTCGGCGGCATTCTGGAACAAGGCTTCGACCCGCACGGCGAGGTCGGTCATGGCCGTCGACATGCCGTTGACGGCTGCGGACAGCTTGGTCTCGTTGCCCTCGTAGACGGAAGCCATCCGGTCCGACGCGGCGGCGAGGGTGTTGAGGTTCGCAGCGACAACCGAAATCTCCGTCAGGAATCCGGACCGGACCTTCTCGAGGCTCTTCTGGGACTGCACCACGTCTGCGACCAGCGCGGCGGACTCCGCCCGCTGTTCCTTCAGTAGCGCGAGGGATGCGTCGAAATTCTTCTGCGCCTTGCCCAGCGCGACGGCTGCGCCTTCCATCTGGTCCGCGACCGGCTTGAAATGGCGCTGGAAATCCTGGGAGAGGGCCTCGGAGAATTGGGCGGAAAGCAGTTTCATGCCCTCCTGCTGGTTGCGGTCGACCTGCTCCGCGACACGGGCCATGGTCATCGTGGCGTTGTCCATGGCGGGGGCTATGGTGGAGCGCATGACCTTCTCGGCGGCACCGGACACGGCCCTCGCCAAGGTTCGCGAGGCAAGCGACTCGACGCTGTCGTTCAGGAAGGTGACGGCGGCCGCCATCCGGCGGTCGTATTCGAGGAAGGAGTCGATCAGGGTGGCCATGCTCGCCGCTTCGGAGAAGACGGGCACCTTGCGCCCGATCGAGCGGCCGAGGGACGCGATGCTCGAACGCACCCGCGCTCCGAGAATCAGATAGAAGGCGGAGTACACGGCCAGAAGAACGAACCCGAGCACGGCCGGCAGCGCGCAGGCGGCGACCAGCTCGGATATGCGCCCGGAAAGGACGAGGACGGATGGGAAGACGTAGGCGGTCAGGAAGCTGACGGCAGCGAACACGAGGCCGGCCGCTGGTGGCAACAGGAGAGCTTCCTTCGAGAACAACCAGCGCGTTCGGGAAGGCATCAGTTCCTTCAGTTTGAAATAGGACGTCGGATCCGGAATCCACACGCCGTGGTAGAGATCCTCGGAGTCCTCCTCCACCATGTCCATCGCGGAGGAAAGACCCGGTTCGGCCTCGGAAGCGACGAGTCCGCGAACTTCGGCCCAGTTCGCGATCCGGCAGCGGTCCAGGCATTCGACCCCCTCCGCAAGCAGAAGGAGAGAGCGCCGACGTTCGAGAAGCACAGCGGCCGTGCGATAGATCAGATACGCTCCCGCGACGAGCAGGACCAACGAAAGGAGACCCACCGGTACGAAGATCTGGGGTTCCTGGAAGAAAACAATGGACATCCCCTGATGCACGGTCCACCTCCGACCTCGACGCGTTCCAATCCGAATCACGCCCGATGGGCTCATTATACCGCACGGAAACCGTTCGGGAGCGAGCTTCACCCCAAAGAAAGCATCCTGTAATCTGATGCCAATAATCCGCAATAATCGCTCGAAATCAAAATAAGCGAACAAACCCTTCCAATGCAGTCCTGGCGCGCCTTTGCAGGATTCACACCTGCAGAAGGACTTTCTAGAAACGTAACATGCTTGTGGTTTGACTTTGCATAGGGGGGGGTCTATCATGAACTCAACAGCCTTGAGAACCGCACGGAATGGCGATTCGCGAGGGTGGTATCGGGGAAGCGTTGATCCGCCGTTCACGAATGGGCACCTGAATGGCGGGGAGCAAGTGGTGCAACCGGCCCTGATTCCTGGAAGTGGAGGAATCAGAGATGTCTGTCGAGAGACGTTCCCAGTCCCCTATTTACGTAGACGAGATGCCGTCTGCGAAGGGAATCCCCTCGACAACGTCCCCGCTCCTCCTGGAGAATGTGCCTATGAGGATACACTGTCGCTCGGAATAAGCGACAAAGGCATCCTCTTAAGCAACAGAAGGAAAAGGATCCAAATAAAAGGAGGAAACCCATGAAACTCAGAAAGTCCAGCAAGAAAGGCTTCACCCTGATCGAACTCATCGTCGTCATCGCCATCCTCGGCATCCT
>CAZOHH010000048.1:0-17707 GCA_964579735.1 uncultured Oscillospiraceae bacterium
AAGGATGGTCAGGCCGTCGATGACTTCAGGGGTGTTGTAGTTCTTGGGGTTCATTTCCGCCATGAAGGCCTTGCCAGCTGCGGACTTGGTGGCGATGATCGAGCTGAGCCAGAGGTTGGAGAGCCAGCCGGAGTCCGCGGTGTCCATGGACAGCGGCACGATTCCCTTGGCCTTGAGGGTGGCGCAGACGGTGAGGAATTCTTCCCAGGTCTTCGCAGGCGTCACGCCTGCCTGGGTGAAGAGGTCCTTGTTGTAGAAGTAGCCCATGACGCCCTTTTCATCGGGCAGCGAATAGACTTTGCCGTCGCGGCTGTTGAAGTCGAGCGTGAGCTGGTCGAAAGAGGCCTTCCATGCCGCGTCGGCATCCAGATAAGGGGTCAGGTCGGTGACGGCCTTCTTCTCGAGGGCCATATCGAGGAGGTTGTATCCGCCGGCATACACGAGGTCGGGGAGTTCGTTGGCGGAGAGCAGGATCTTGATCTTGTCGACGTAGGCCTGATCGCCCGGGATCTCTTCGATTTCGATCTTGATCTTGCCGGCATTCGCGGCGTTGAACTGCTTGATGACTTCGGCGAGCACGGGGGCGGAGGAGTTGACGCCGACCTGGAAGGTCGGATACTTCAACACCACTTCCTTGGCAGGCACGGGTGTGGCCGTCGCGGCGGCCGTGGGCGCCGTGGTGGTCGCAGGGGTGCAGCCAGCCAGGACAGAGACCAACATGGAGACGACGAGGACGCAGAGCAGAATCCTTGTGCGGGTGATTTTCATGGTTCATCCTCCTTGCAATCTTGTAGGGTACCAGAACAACAGGCAGGGTTCAAAGCCCTTGTATCCATTTAATGAAATTCAATGCCCTTTGGAAAGGCTGATTTTTGCCTGAACCTATTAGAATTTTGCACTCATTCTCGTGCCTCGGAGTGCGGTCTTCTTCGTCGGATTGCACATCCGAGATATTTGTCGTTGCTATGAATATATTGTCTTCGCGGAAGTGGAGCGAGGTCGGATCCTCGGGAAAGGCCCCGGCGAATAGTTCGCCGGGGCCTTTCGGAACAGGACGCAGTGTGCGGTCCTGTCAGCTGACGAGGCCTGGCTTGGCGGATACGACGGCCGTGAACGGTCCGTAGTACTTCACCCCGCCGACGGTGCGATAGGCCCTGATGTGGTAGTAGTAGGTCCTGCCCAGGGTCAGGAAGGTATTGGTGACGGAGAGACCCGTAGTCTGCTTGTAGTAGGTCCAACCGCTGGTCGGGTAGGCAGAGCGCCAGATGTCATAGCCGGTGGCGCCGTCCACCGCGTTCCAGGACACCAGGATGCTCCTCGTGCTGACGCCGTGGGCCTGCAGTCCGGTGGGCTGCGCAGGCAGAGGCTTCGCGGAGGCGAGGTTGGAGTAGGCGCTGTAGACCGTCTTGTTCAAGCAGGTCGCATAGGCGACGATCTTGAAGTAGTAGGTCCTGCCCATCGCGAGGCCGGTGATGTCGTCGGTGCTGAGGTTTCCATCGACCGTCGCGACGAGCGCGTAGGTTCCGAACTGGCTGGTCGCGCGGAAGACTGCATAGGACTGGGCGCCTTCCGTAGCGGTCCAGGTCAGACGGGCCAGGTTGTATCCGATGCCCTTGGCCACGAGGTTGGTCACGGGAGTCTTCAACCAGTGGGCCTGGAGTTCCATGGAGTAGGTGACCACATCGTGGTCGAAGTCCCAAGGGGCGACGGCAGTGGAGATGTCGCGGGTGAAGACCATGCCGTGGGCCTCACGGAACCAGCCGACGAATACATAGCCATCCCTCGTGGGGGCCGCGGGAGCGGTGATCAGATCGCCGAAGTCGACGTCGATGCTGCCGACGGCCGTGCCGCCATTGCTGTCGAACGTGACGGTCTCGACGGAGGGGCTCCACGCCGCATAGAGCGTGGTGTCATCGGTCACGGTGTCTGCTGTGAAGTCCCACGCGGTCGTGAGGGCTTCATCGGAGTACCAGCCTTCGAAGTCGAATCCGAGCTTCGAGGGGTCTGCAGGTTCTTCGACCAGGGAGCCGGGCTTGACGCTCAGAGCCGTGACGTCGGTGCCGCCGTTGGAATTGAAAGCCACGGTCACGTTGTCGCGGGTGGTCATGCTCAGCAGGTTGGCATAGAGCTTGTATGCGCCGGGGACGAGGCTCTGGAGCTGACGTTCCCAGACGATCGCGCTGTAGGTGTAGCTTCCGCCATTGGCCATAGGCATGTAGATGATGGCGGGGCGTCCGCTCGTGGCGTCACCGGGATCCAGTCCATAGAACAGGACCTGGTAGCCGTCCGTGGTCACATCACCGATCGGGTTCGTGGCGCTGTTGCCGGGAGTCCACTCCGTGCGCTGCTGCTTCCAGCCATTCCAGACGCTGGAGGTGGAGGTGAAGGGTCCGGTTCCGGTCAGGCCGAGGTCGATGCCGAAGTAGAAGCGATTGGCTTCGATCTGGGTCTGCGTTCCGAAATTCATGTAGACGGCGGCGTTCTCGTTGTTGATGTTGGTGCCGCCCAACAGGAACGGGACGGGGGCGAGCGGCATGCGGTTGCTGACCCTGGCGTTCTGGTAATGGACCACCAGGTTGCCGCCGGCGTTCGCGAAGTCGGTGAGGACACCGACCTTGGTCTGGATGGCGGGGAGGTTGGTCCAGGCCATCTTGCCGACGACGATGGTGTCGAAGCGGGCCTTGAGTGCGACGCCGTTGGTCAGGTCGGCCGTCGTCAGCTTGGTGACGTTGGTCGTGCCCTGTCCTGCGACGCTGTACATCAGGCGGATGTAGTCGACCACGTAGTCGTCCATGCCGGTCACGACGTATCCGACGCGGAGGCCGTCGCTCACGGCGAAGTCGGAGACGGTGAGATTCTGGAGCGAAGCGCGGTAGTAGTTCTGCTGGTTGATATGGGAGTAGTTGATGACCGGGAAGCCTTCATTGAAGCCATGGCTGCCATAGGTGGCCAGGACTTGCACCTGCTTGCTGCCTTCGAAGGCCGCCGGGACCTGCATGTGGAGGTAGACGGTCTGTTCGCCGCCCTGGCTCGCGATGCTGATGGTCTCGGAATCTCCGGTCCAACCGGAAACGGTCGCGGAAACAACGATGTCGTTGGCTGCGGTCGTCATGTTGTTCTTGACGACGACGGAAACGATGGACTCCTGTCCATCCGGGCTCTTCTTCAGCATCGCGTTCTCATTGTTGAGTAGCAGCGATACCTTGGGAACGATGCGCAGCGAGGGGACCTTGGCTGCGGAATAGTTGTGGGCCGCCGCGGTGAAGACCGCAGATGCGGTGATCGGGGAGTCGCTGTAGGGCTGGTAGCTCAGGGTGGTGATGCCGGCCGTGATCTGCTCTGCCGTGGCGCGCTGCGTCTCGCTGTTCCATGTGGACGCGGGACCCGACAGGGAGCCGTACGGGAAGCTCGCGTTGCGGGAGGGCATGTACTCGTCATAGGGGGCGTTGAACGGACCCGTGTAGTTCGTATAGCTGTCCGGGACCGTCACGTTGTAGATATAGGTTTTCCCGATGACGATGCTGTTCTGCGAAATGTTCGCGGGTGCCGTGTTCTCGGTCACGACCCATCCGGCCGGGACCTTGATCATGGTGGGAAGGCCATCGGCCATGGAGGTCGACGGGAAGGTCACCAGACCCGCGGCGCCGGCCTGTCGGACATAGGTCTTGACGGTGATCTTCGCGGTCTGGCCAGGGGTCAGGTCGTAGTCGTCGCTGGTGATGTCGATGCTGACCGCATAAATCTGATTGGTGATCTTGTTGATGCGGGCGCGGAGGAGGTCGATCCAGTGCTGGGTCACACCGTCCGCGACGGCGGCTTCGGAGGAGTAGCCGGCGGTTCCGATCAGGGTCTGGAGAGCGTCCAGATCCGCGGAGAAGGCGGCGATCTCATCCGTGCTGCCGAGGTAGTTGGTGATGCTGAAGGTGTCGCGCAGCGCGGCGGCGTCGATCTTCATCTGGTCGGTGATGGTCTTGACGGCGGCCATGCGGGTCGCGTCGAGGATTTCCTTGTAGATCCTGTCGTAGGAGATGTCGACGCCGCCGAAGAGGGTCGAGGAGTCGGTGGCGGTGGTGACGGCGGCGGACTTGCCCTTCAGGGCCCATGTCGTCTTGGATTCACCCTTGGGAGCGGAGGGCGACACGTTCTGGCACTTGTGCATGCCGCGTCCGAGGTTGCCCCATTCTGCGTAGGACATGGCGAGCAGGTTGTCATAGGCGCCGTTGTCCACGACGAGGTTCACGTTGCCCGTCAGGTTGTCGAGAAGGGCAGGGGTGGCGGTGATCTGCGCGCTGGTGGGAATCGTCCCGTCCGCATTGCGCGTGTAGGTCGCAGTCGCTGAAGCATACAGCTTCGCAGGCTGCCATGCGGGCAGCGCGGTGCCGTCGTAGTCCTTGACCACGTAGCTGGCGTCGCCGGCCATCGCATAGGCGGCGCGGGCGATATAACCGTTGGCCTGGTGCTGGCCATGGCCGCCGTAGCCCCAGTGGCCGCTGATGAAGACGTCGGGACGGTCCTTGCGGATCAGACGGGCCAGGTTGTAGGCATAGATCTGCCACTGCCAGTTGCCGGCCTGCTGATAGTTCGCGGAAAGGGTGTTGTTCTCGATCAGCGATTCGGCAAGGGATACCGAGTATCCGAAGTCGTACGCGCCGACGTAGAACTGCTTGCAGCGGTCGAACATGCGGGCCGCGAGCAGTTCCTGGGAGCGGATCACGCCCAGGGCGCCGTAGAGCTCCTGGCCGATCCAGTTGTCGCCGCCCTCGCCCCAGTTGGACACGGCGTAGCCGCCATCCACCTTGAAGCCCCAATAGAGGTTCGCGAGGAAAGCGTTGCTTTCATCATCCGGATGCGCACCCATGTACATAACGTTGCCGAGATTCGGCAGGGCCTGCAGATCCCTCAAGAGCTCGGTGACGCCCTTGTTGGTGTCTGCGTACTGCTGGTCGATCTGGATCGTGGCGAAGGACATGGCGGGCACGAGTCCGATGAGCATGGCGATGACGACGAGGAGGCTGATGACATTCCTAGACCTGCTTTTCATGTTTCCTCTCCTTTCGACAGATAGGGGTATCCGCATTTGATTAAACTAGAGCCGGAGAGGCAAAGGAACGTAAACAATTGTCGGCAGATGGGAAATATTTGACCAGTTCCACAGACTTTCCCCGAATTACCATGTCGATTTTGTGTTTTCTGTAAGTTTGTTGTCCGGCTATGGTTTTTTTGACGTCCTTGGAGCTTCCGGATTGGTATAATGCCTTCCATGAAGCACATCATCCGTCTCTTCCGTCTTGCGAAACCATGGGCGGGTTACCTGATCGCGGCGACCGTCGCGCTGTTCCTGATCACGGGAATCAATCTCTATGCGCCCTCGGTAACCCGGCGGATCCTCGCCATCGTCGAGACCGGGGACTACGCCGATTCCGTCGGCACGATCACGGCTCTCGGGCTCGTGCTCCTTGGGCTCTTCGCCTTCCGCGCTCTCCTCCAGTTCGTGAACAACTACTTCTCGCACTTCGCGTCCTGGCGCCTCGTCTCGCGCCTGCGCTGCGACGTGTACGACCATTTCCAGAAGCTCTCCATGAGCTACTATCACGACAAGCAGACCGGCCAGCTCATGTCCCGCGTGGTCAACGACACGTCGACCTTCGAGAACCTGATCGCGCATGCGCTCCAGGACCTCGCGACCAACGTGCTCACGCTGGTCGGCGTCTTCGCGATCCTCGTCTCCATCGATCCCCTGCTGACGCTCCTGGTCTGCCTCCCCATTCCTTTCATCGCGCTCCTTTCCGTCGTCCTGCGGAAGATCAGGAAGAACTTCAAGCTCGGCCAGGTCAAGATCGCCGAACTGAACGCCATGCTCCAGGACAACTTCTCGGGGATGAAGGAGATCCAGGTCTTCAACAAGCAGGACTATGAACTGGGACGCGTCTCGGAGAAGTCCACCGAGCACTCCAGCGCCCTGATCAAGGCGCTCTTCTACTCCGGGATCCTGAACCCGTCCGTCGGCTTCATCTCCTCCATCGGCACCGTCGTCGTCCTGATCGCCGGCCCCATCCTCGCTCTGAACATGGGGTTGAAGATCTCCGACGTCGTCGCGTTCCTGCTGTACCTGAACCTCTTCTACGCACCGGTGTCCACCCTGACGCGCCTCGTCGAGGACATGCAGCTGGCGCTGGCTGGCGCCGAACGCGTCTTCGAGGTGCTGGACTCGGAGCCCGACATCAAGGATGCGCCGGGCGCCAGGAAGGTAGGCCGCCTGTCCGGCGAGTTATCGTTCGAGCACGTCGGTTTCTCCTATAAGGACGACCTTCCCGTCCTCGAGGACATCAGCTTCGAAGTCGGAGCCGGACGCATGCTGGCGCTCGTCGGTCCGACCGGCGTGGGAAAGACGACGGTGTCCGCGCTGATCGCCCGCTTCTACGAACCGAAGTCCGGACGCATCACCATGGACGGAATCGATATCCGGGACATGACCCTCGAAAGCCTGCGCGACCAGCTCAGCCTGGTGCTTCAGGACGTATTCCTGTTCAACGGGACGATTTCCGAAAACATCGCCTACGGCTGCGAGGACATGAACCAGGACGATATCGAGAAAGCCGCCCGCGCCGCATGCATCCACGACTACATCGATTCACTGCCCGAACGCTATGCGACCCTCGTCGGCGAGCGGGGCGTCCGACTGAGCGGCGGCCAGAAGCAGCGCATCTCCATCGCCCGCTCGGTCCTGCGCAATTCCCCGATCCTGATCCTGGACGAGGCGACCTCGGCCGTGGACACGGAGACCGAGTCGGAGATCCAGAAGGCCATCCACCAGCTCGCCGGCACGAGGACGTTGATCGTCATCGCCCACCGCCTGTCCACGGTCCGGCTGGCCGACGAGATCCTGGTCCTGGAGAACGGCCGGGTAGCGGAGCGCGGTCGGCACGAGGAGCTCTTGGCCCTGGACGGAACATATGCCGGTCTCTGCCGGTCGCAGTCCCTGACCTGAACGAACGGGTTCCGCCGGTACAACAGCGTCTATTGGAGGTCGAGCCGATGACCCTTGACCGCGACGTCCGTCTCCTCTTCGCCACCCGCTCCATCCGCCTTTTCGCCTACGGATTCCTCTCCATCGTCCTCGCGCTCTATCTCGAGGCCGTCGGGCTCGGCAAGGTGCAGATCGGCCTGCTCATGACTCTCACGCTGCTCGGCGACGCCGGCGTCACGCTGTGGATCACGACTTCGGCGGACCGGATCGGGCGCAAGAAGATGCTGGTCTTCGGCGCCCTGCTCATGGTCCTGTCGGGCGTCGTGTTCCTGCTGACATCGGACTTCACGCTGCTCCTGATCGCCGGCGTCGTCGGCGTCATCAGCCCGAGCGGCAACGAAATCGGACCCTTCCTTTCCCTCGAGCAGGCTTCGCTCTCCCAGAAGATCCCGGACGGGAAGCGCACGAAGGTCTTCGCCTGGTACAATCTCGCCGGCTCCTTCTCGACGGCTTTCGGAGCCCTCGCCGGCGGCTGGCTCTCCCAGGCTCTCGTATCCGGCGGAATGGCTCCGCTCGCTTCCTACCGTACCATCCTGCTCGGCTATTCACTGGCGGGCGGCGCGATCGCACTGCTGTTCCTACTGCTATCGAACGCGGTCGAGGTGCGACCGAGGGAGCCGGTCCTGGAAGTCGCATCCGCAAGCCGCTTCGGACTGCACAAGTCGAAGAAGACCGTCTTCAAGCTGAGCGGTCTGTTCGCGCTCGACGCATTCGCCGGCGGCTTCGTGATCCAGAGCCTGATCGTCTACTGGTTCCACCTGCGCTTCGGAATGGACACCGGCGCTCTGGGCACGCTGTTCTTCGGCGCGAACCTGCTGGCCGGCGTCTCCGCCCTGCTCGCTTCCCGCATCGCGGCGAAGATCGGGCTGATCCGGACCATGGTCTTCACGCACCTGCCGTCCAACGTCCTGCTCTGCCTCGTGCCGCTGATGCCGGTCCCGTGGCTCGCCGTCGTCGTCCTGCTGATGCGCTTCTCCATCTCGCAGATGGACGTGCCCACGCGGCAGTCCTACACCATGGCCGTCGTCGCGCCCGACGAGCGGTCCGCCGCGTCGGGCATCACGACCATTGCCCGCTCGCTCGGCGCCTCCGTCTCCCCTGCCCTGTCCGGCATGCTTCTCTCCGTGGCGGGCCTGATGAGCCTGCCCTTCCTGATCGGTGGCGGCTTGAAGATCGTCTACGACCTGCTGCTCTACCGCAGCTTCCGAAAGTCCGGCGTTCCCGACGAGACGAAGTAGCGAGTCTATTCCGCAGCGGTCGGGTCCTGCACCGTTCCCACGAACAGCGGCACGCCCTGGTCGTCCAGGATCGTGAACCAGAAGGGTCGGTCGAAGGCCACGAGCGGAGGAGGGCCTCCTCCATTCAAGACTACGGCCGTGACGGCCGCCGCCTCGGTCCCCTTCTCCGAGACGGCGACGAAGGTCTTCTGCAACGCGTCCGAAATGCACAGGCCGTCCTCGAGCGCCCGCGGACTCAGTCCGGAGAAGTCGGCGTCGTCGAAGGCCTTGCGCATGCCGAGACCCTTCAGGAACTCCGGCAGGTCGATCGTGGTGGAGAAGCCGAACTTCGGGACCTGCAGAGCGATATGGCGGGATGGCCATGCCTTCCAGCCGGCGAGATCCTCCAGAAGGTCCTGGGGCATCGCGCCGGAAGCGCCGCCCGTCTTCGGCACGGTGAGGACCATGGCCATCCCGCTCTTGTAGGTCATGGCGACGGAGGTCGTATCCGCATTCTCCCGGATCCGGAAGGAATCGGCGACTCCCATCGTCTCCGTCTGAACGACAGTCCCGTCTTTGCGAGTGAAAGGCTGCGGCTTCGTGGATTCCGACCCGAAGGGAAGCTGCCACTCCCCCTTGAAGTAGAGAGCGTTCATGAGGACCATCACCGCATTCGGGTCGAGAACGTCGAGGATCTTCGGGATGCGTCCTGCGGTGTTTTCGGAGGACCAGCGGTTGATCAGCGCCAGTGGGTCGGCGTCCCCGCTCCAGTCGATGGCGCGGATTGTTGCGAAGAAGTCCTGCGACGCCGTATCCAGGAAGGCCTGGGTGAACGGATAATCCTTCAGGCACCACACGGAGTTGGCCAGCCGGACTTCCAGCGCGGCCTCCCGGCGGTACAGATTCTCGAAGGCGAGCCGGTTCTGCGCGACGATTCCAGCTAGGTCCATCTCCCCATAGCCCAGGGCACGAACCATCTCCGCCTGCGTCTCGCCGGACGCACCCGGCAGCAGCATGGACAAGCACATGGACAGGCTGACCGGCGACAGGAGCAGGTTCCGGCCGGGGGACTTCTCCGCCATGGCGCTCATCATGCCTGTCGCCAGCGTTCGAAGCGAGCCGAGGTACGCCGGGTCGAGCGCATGGCTCGCCGCCGCGAGGGGCAGGACGGGGTCGACCTTCACCGTGAGATATTTCTCCTGGTTGGACAGGTCGCGGGTCGGCTCGGCGGTGGGGGTCGGCCCGGTCGTCGGGGTTGGCTCCCTGGGTGTGCGGGTGATTGAGGGAATCGTCGGCCGCGGGGTGGGCACGTTATAGAGGATGCCGTCCGCGATCCCGGAGAGGAACAGCGCCCCCACAAGCACGGCGACGAGCAGGGTCGAGCCAGCGAAGGCGAGGCGACGCGGGCTTGCCCAGCGGGGTGGTGCGGGCGTGCGCACAACGGGAGGCAGCGCACGGATCCTCTCCATCAGGGCCTCGAAGTCGCATCCCATTTCTTCTTCCGTCGGCTCCAGAACGGCGCGCAGTCTGGCGACGAACACCTCGTCCCTTTCGTCCTCGAGCTTCCGTGCGAGTCTACGTTTCGTCCAGAATGGAATCATGGCGGTCTCCTTCCTCGGCTGTGGATCCAGCCGACAGGGCCCTTCCGTGTTCGATGTTTCCGCGAAGTCCCGTCAGCCCGGCCCGGCACCGCCGCTTCACGGTCGCGACCGAGATGCCCAGCTGCTCCGCGCATTCCGCGCAGGAGTATCCCGCGAGGATTCGCAGCACGACCGGTTCCCGCAGTTTCCGCGGGAGCGTCCCGAGCAGGTCGAGGACGTCCATTCGTGCGCACAGGGCTCCGGCATCGAAGGTCGTGGTCCGGAAGCGGTTTCCCGCGAGGTCATCCCGCGGAGACTCTCTCGTCTGCTGGCGAAGCCGGTCGGTAGCCAGGTTGCGGGCGATCGAGAGCACCCAGGCGCGTGCCGTGTCATTCGAAGCATACGCGGTGTCGGAGAACCGGGTTCCCAGGTACGACCCGGCCTTCGTCCAGATCCGCAGGAAGGTTTCCTGGCGGACGTCCTCGGCCGCGTCCGGGTCGTGGAGCCGGACGTAGGCGGTGGCGAAGACCTCGCCGGACAGACGCAGGTAGAGAAGTCGCAGGGCTTCCTCGTCGTGCTCCACGACGCGCCCGACCAGGTCGACCAGCCTCTCCTCCATGCACCCTCCTGAAGAACCTTCCATAGAATAGACGGAGAAGTCGCCGAAAACGGGTCAGGACTTGTCCTTCCTTTGATTGAATGGTCTTTCGAGGCAGGAGTCAAGACATTGATGCCCACAACCAGCTTCGCAGAGCCGTATAATGGAAGCGGATCCGATTGTCTCACGCCAAGGTGTCATGCACATCAGGAGGTTTCTCAAATGTCATCCTTCAAGGATCTTCGTATCGTAGACAACTTCTACCAGACCTCGGCCTTCTTCCCGATGCCCACGATCCTCATCTCCACTCTCGCCGAGGACGGCAGCACGTCCATCGGTTCGTACTCCCTGTGCTTCCCCTACTACATCGCAGGCAAGGACTACTACGCGATGCTGCTCGAGTGCAGGAATTCCTCGAACACGGCCCAGAACCTGCTTCGAAGCGGAACCTGCGCATTGAACTTCATCGAGGACGGTCGTGCGGATTTCCGGGAAGCCGTGAGACTTGGTTTCCCCGGTGAGACCAGCGCGGAGAAGATGGCGAAGTGCCGGTTCGCGCTCGAGCCGGGCCAGGCCTGCGATGACGGGACGAACCGGCCGCTGGTCGTGAGCAAGGCGTACCAGGTCTTCGAATGCACCTGGCGGTCGGAACTCGAGAACGCCGTCGAGGACCGCGCCAGGATCGGCATGCTCGAGGGCATCGACCCACCCTACCGGGATTTCAACGGCATCACGAGCAAGTTCGGCTGCCACTTCATCCTGAAGGTGGACCGGATCCTCATGAAGGAGAAGTTCCGCGACACCATCATCGGAGGAACTAGAGCGGGCGCCTTCCCGCGCGTTCCCGTCGACTATGGATACCGCGACAGCACCCATTTCTGGTACACCCGGTTCCGCCGGCCGGTTTCGGAGAAGGTCCCAGCAGGCAAGGAGATGGACATCTCCTCCGTTTTGTATTCAGCCAACCGCGTGGACCCGGGTGTCCAGTTCACGGAAGGCGCCGCCCGGACGCTTGTCCGCGTTCCCCGCGTATTCCTCAGACTGGCCCTCCAGGGCTGCGTGGACTGGGCGAAGGAGAACCACGTCTCCCTGATCGACGAGGAGCACATGAAGACCATCAACGACAAACGGAGCACCGAGAAATCACGGAAATGACGGGTCTCGGAAGCCAGGAAAGGAAGCGATTCGAATGACGGAAGATCGCCTATCATTCCTCATCGGAGGTTCGGCCGGACAGGGGATGGACACGCTGACCGAAATCCTCGAGAAGCATCTGCAGCGCCTTGGCTACTGGACCTTCACGACCCGCGACTACATGTCCCGCGTCCGCGGCGGCCACAATTTCCTTCAGACGAGGTTCGGCTCCACCCCCGTCCACTCCCACTCCGTGAGGTCCGATGCGGTCCTCGCCCTGAATGCGGAGACGGTCGAGCTGCACCTGTCCACCCTCGCCCTCGACGGCGTCGTCCTCGTGGATGCGGGCGAGACGTTGCCCGACACGGCTTCGGCCGACCCGCGCGTGATTCGACTGCCGCTGAAGGAGACCGCGACGAAAGCCGGTTCGTCGAAGGCCGCCGGGACCGTCGCGCTCGGCGCTCTTCTCTCCTGCTTCGGGCTATCGGAGGACGGCCTCGAACCGATCCTCGCCGGCATCTTCGCATCGGACGTCGCCGAGAAGAATCTCGCCGCCCTGCGCTTCGGGATGGCATTGGTCCCCACGACGAGACGGTCTCCCGCCCCCGACAAGGGGATCGACCGGATCCTGGTCCACGGGAACGAGGCCGTCGCGCTCGGCGCACTTGCCGCCGGCTGCCGCTTCTATTCCGCATACCCCATGACCCCCTCGACCAGCATCATGAACGCGCTCGCGGCGCGCATGGATACCGGCCGCGTGCTCGTCGAACAGGCCGAGGACGAGATCGCCGCGATCAACATGGCCATAGGCGCCTCATACGCAGGCGCACGCGCCATGACCGGCACCTCGGGCGGCGGCTTCTGCCTCATGGTCGAGGCGCTCGGTCTGGCCGGCATGCAGGAGCTGCCCCTCGTCGTCGCCGACATCCAGAGACCCGGACCCGTCACGGGCCTCCCGACCCGGACCGAGCAGGGCGACCTCCGCTTCGTCGTCTCCGCATCCCACGGCGAATTCCCACGCCTCGTCATCTCCCTTCGCTCGCCCGCGGATGCCTTCCGGCAGACCGTCCGCGCCTTCGACCTCGCCGACCGGTACCGGATTCCCGTGGTCCTGCTCGGCGACCAGTTCCTTGCGGACACCACCGTCACGGTCCCGCCCTTCCCCACGGACGGGATTCCCTTCGACCGACATCTCGGAACGCCGGACCTCGAGGAAGGCTTCCGAACCTATGCCCTGACCCCGGACGGTATCTCGCCACGACTGATTCCAGGCACGATTCCCGGTGTTCGCGTCTGCGTCGACAGCGACGAGCACGACGAGTGGGGTCGGATCACGGAATCCGCCGAGGACCGGGTCGCCATGACCGACAAGCGGATGCGCAAGTCGGCCGCGCTCGCCCTTGATGTCGAAGAACCCGAGTTCCTCGGCGACCCGGACTTCGATGTCCTCGTCCTGTGCTGGGGATCCATCCGCGAACCCATGGCGGACGCCATGGAGCGTCTGGGACGAGGAAAAGATGGACCTGCCTCGATGAGGGACGGGCACCGTTACGCCGCCCTCGCCTTCGGCGACGTCTGGCCCTTGCCGACCCGGGAGCTTCTCCGCTGCGCCGCGCAGGCGAAGGTCCTCGTCGACATCGAGCAGAACGCCACCGCACAGTTCGCGGGAATCGTCCGCGAGGTCACGGGACTGGAGTGCCACCGGAAGCTGCTCCGTTATGATGGACGGCCGATCGGCGGGGAATGGATCGTGGAAGGGCTGGTGAAGAGCCATGACTGACGCGCGTACCGTCTTCGAGACCTACGAGACCGCCTGGTGCCCGGGATGCGGGGACCACGAGATCCTCTCCGCCTTGAAGGAGGTCCTCGAATCGCTTGGCCTCGCACCCCACGAGGTGCTCGTCGTCGGTGGCATCGGACAGGCCGCGAAGACGGCCCAGTACATCGGCGCGAACGCGTTCTGCGGTCTCCACGGGCGCTCGCTTCCCCCGGCCGTGGCGGCGAAGCTCGTCAACCCGCGCCTGACCGTGGTCGTCGATACCGGCGACGGCGATTCCTATGGGGAAGGCGGCAACCACTTCCTGCACAACATCCGCCGCAACGTAGACATCACCCACTTCGTGCACGACAACCAGATCTACGGGCTGACCAAGGGGCAGGCCTCTCCAACGACGGCGGCAGGCCAGGTGACGACGGTGCAGCCCCATGGAAGCCTGAACGAGGCCATGAACCCCCTGCTCGTGGCGCTGAGCCTCGGCTGTGGCTTCGTCGCTCGAGCCTTCACCGGAGACGCGGCCCAACTTCGCGTCATCATGACCGCTGCCATCCGTTACCGCGGATACGCGCTCGTCGATATCCTGCAGCCCTGCGTGAGTTTCAACAAGATCAACACGTTCCAGTGGTACTCGAAGCGCGTATACAAGCTCGAAGACGGGTATGATGCAACCGACCGGGAATCCGCCATGCGCAGGGCCGCCGAATGGGGAGACCGCATCCCACTCGGAATCCTGTATTCCGTCGAGAAGCCGACCTATGCGGACCGGCTGGATCTCCTGAAGAGCGGGCCTCCCCTCATCGACGGGGCGCCGGACCTTGATGTCGTGCGTTCCATGATGGACGCGTTCCGCTAGGAAGAAGGGTCTTGGAGGGCAAATCGATGGGTGTCTTCATCCTTGTGCTGCTTCTTGCGGATCTGGTCGTCCTGCTCGCGATTCCGCGTTCCAAACCACTGACGAAGAGTCTGCTCATGCCGCTGTTGGTCGTCTTCTA
Organism: uncultured Oscillospiraceae bacterium; assembly: GCA_964579735.1. Classification (GTDB taxonomy): domain Bacteria; phylum Bacillota; class Clostridia; order Saccharofermentanales; family UBA5734; genus CAILLO01. The sequence continues at coordinate 14,326 of CAZOHH010000048.1, forward strand.
CCTGTTCGAGGCGAAGTCGGTCGACCCTTGGCTCCTTGGAGCGTTGGCCGCCGCTCTCGTCGGTGATGTCCTGCTTCTCCGATACGACTCCCCTCCCCGATTCCTCGCCGGTCAGGTGGCGTTCCTCATCGGGCAGGTCCTCTGGGCGATCGCTTTCCTCAATTCGATGGGCGGTTTCAAGGACGTCCCCCTCTGGTTCGCGCTGGTCGCGATTCCCTACGGGGCCGCTCTCCTGTTCCTCCTGGCGCGCCTCTGGAAGTGTCTTGCTGGAAACCGCGCAGGTTTCCTCGTCTACGGCGCCAGCATCCTGTTCATGAGCGCCATGGCGCTCGCAAGGGGTTTCGCCTTCAGTGGGCCCGCCTTCTGGCTGCCCTTCGTCGGCTCGCTGTTCTTCATCGTCTCGGACACGACCCTGGCCTTCCACGTGTTCCATGGGAAGATCCGACACGACGACCTGTACGTGATGCCCACATACGTCGCGGCGCAGACTCTGCTCGTGCTCGGATTGGTGCTCTTTTAAGATGGAGTCACTTCACCACGATCGTCGCCAACGCACCGGAGTCGAAGCGGCCGGCACCGAAGCGCTCTACGCCTTCTTCCGGAAGCAAGCCGTCTGATCCGGATTAGTCGTGTCATGAAAATAACTGAAGATGCCTGCCCGAAAGGAGACTGCCATGCCATTCGATTTCGACCGGGTCATCGAGCGCCACGGAACGGATTCGCTGAAATACGATTTCGCCGTGAAGCGAGGGCTTCCCGAGGACGTTCTCCCTCTTTGGGTTGCGGACATGGACTTCCCGGCCCCGCCATCGGTCGTCGACGCACTCGTCGAGAGAAGCCTGCACGGCATCTTCGGCTACAGCGATGCAGCGGGTCCCGACTATTTCGATACATTGGCCGCCTGGTACGCCTCCCGATTCGAATGGCTTCTCCAACCCGATTGGCTGGTCAAGACGCCAGGCGTCGTGTTCGCTCTCTTCTCCGCCATTCGCGCCTTGACGCGCGAAGGGGAGTCCGTCCTCATCCAGGAGCCGGTCTACCCCCCATTCCGTGACGCCGCACTCACCTGCCGGCGGAACCTCGTCGTCAGTCCGTTGGTCTACGAGGACGGCCGCTACGGACTCGACCTCGTCGACTTCGAACGGAAGATCATCGAGTCGAAGGTCCGGCTGTTCATCCTCTGCAGCCCGCATAATCCCGTGGGCCGCGTCTGGACCGAGGCCGAGCTCATCGGTATGGGAGACATCTGCGTTCGACACGATGTCCGCGTAATTGCCGACGAAATCCACCACGACCTCGTCATGCCCGGCCATCGGCACCGCATCTTCGCCAGCCTGAAACCCGCCTTCGCGGACCACACGATCACCTGCACAGCCCCGAGCAAGACCTTCAACCTCGCGGGGCTGCAGATCTCCAACCTCCTGATTCCGAACCCTGCCCTTCGGCAGGATTTCACCTCCGAGATGCGCCGGACCGGATACAGTCACCCGAATGCCATGGGTCTTGTCGCCTGTCAGGCTGCCTACTCCTCTGGGGGTCCATGGCTGGACGAACTGCTCGTGTACCTCGCCGGCAACTTCGCACATCTGAAGTCTTTTCTCGCGGAGCATCTGCCGTTGGTCCGGCCCGTCGAGATGGAGGGAACCTATCTCGCCTGGCTGGATTTCCGGAGACTTGGCCTTTCGGATCCAGAGCTCAAGCGCCGGATCGTCGAGCTCGGTCGCCTCTGGTTCAACGACGGGCGGGATTTCGGGCTCGGCGGCGCAGGATTCAAGCGGATCAACCTCGCCTGTCCGAGGGCCACGCTCGACGAAGCCCTGGTACGTCTCCTGCGGGCTCTGGGGTAGTCGGCGTGCGCATGTAGAGAGCAAGGAATATAATGAAGGTCTGAGAGGAGGAACTGCCATGAACCTCCAGAAAGACCGGTCCAATTCCCGTCCTCGACCCCCAAGGCGTTCCCGTCCGAAGGTCTTCGTCTCCATTGCACTCCTCGTGCTGGTCGTGTCGATCCCATGGGCCGTTCCGTTGACCGGTGTCGTCTCCGAATCCTCCGACGGGACTGCAGCGCAGCTGGGCTGGATTCCCATCATCACCATCCACCCGCCCCTCATCACGATCTTCCCCATCGACCCGCTTCTGGTCGTCGATATCCCGGATGCCAACCTGAATGCAGCGCTCCACACCCGATGCGGCATCCCTATGACCGAACCCCTGCGCCGCGGAGATCTCTACGCCCTGACCGGATCCCTGAACCTGACCGGACGCGATATCGCGAACCTCGAAGGCGTCCAATATTGCCGTCAGATCCACGTGCTGAACGCATCGGAGAATCCGCTCACCGCGTTGCCGAACATGAGCGCCATGGTCGGGTTGCAGCAGTTATACCTCGACGATTGCGATTTCGGAGCCATCCCGGCTGGAATCGGGCTCATTCCCAACCTCGTCGTCCTCGTCGTGAGTCGGAACCGGTTGACGGACCTTCCCGGATTCATCGCCACCCTTCCGGAACTGAAGGTCCTCTACGTCAATGGCAACGAGATCCGTGAGGTTCCGGCCTCCTATGGGTCCGGCAACCTGGAGGCCTTGTTCGTCCAGCAGAACCGACTGACGTCACTTCCGGACGAACTGGTCGGGTCTCCCCACCTGAAGACGCTCTATGCGGGGCTCAACCGGCTTTCCCGACTGCCGAACTCCCTGTCGGGAAAAAGCTGGCACGAGCTGGATTTCGAATTCAATTTCCTGGACGTATCCTCCGGAGGCGATGCACGCATCCTGCTGGAGTCGCTTTCGACCAGCGAATGCCGCTTCGAGAGGCAATTGACGCCCATCCGGGGGCTTTCCGCGGAAACGACACCCGACTCGATCCGACTGACCTGGACAAACTGTCCCGACACGGATACCGGGTCCTACTCCTCGGAAGTCACCCGTTACCTCGTCTACCTGAACGAAGGGGGCGTCCTTACGGAGCTCGCGATTCTGGACAAGGCCACTCGAGAATACTCGGATGCCGGATTGACCTCCGCGACCGAACGGACCTATGCCATCGGAGTCGAATACAGCGTCGTCGACTCCCTTTTGTCCGGTATCACGCGAAATTACGTCAGCCTGACGACCTCGACGAAGGACCCGACGACGACTTCAGAGCCGAGCGCTACGAGCCCTGCTTCGCTCACCCCCACGCTCTCCCCCACTTCCGGACCGTCCCCCGTCCAACCCAGCATTTCCCCATCCGAGCCGACCGAAGGGGTCGAGCCTAAACCGCAAGGCGGTGGCCTTCTCTCCTGGGTGCCGGGCTGGATCCTGATCCTGTCCGGATTCCTTGGGCTCGGCATCATCGTCGGAGGCGGCCTTCTGATCGCCCGAGCGAAGAAGAGAAGCTAGG
>CAZOHH010000049.1:0-6142 GCA_964579735.1 uncultured Oscillospiraceae bacterium
ACGCGCGGATTTCCGAAGAAGACAAGCGGAAGATCCTCGGGGGGAATATCCGGGGACTTCTCGCAAGGACTTATCCGTTGGCCAGCAGCTCCATCATGCGCTGAGCGGTTTCGCTTCCTGAATTCTGGTTCTGTCCCGTGACGAGATTCCCGTCCGTGACGGTCAACGTCGCGAAGAAATCCCTGAAAGCGGTCCGGTAGCGGAAGTCGGCACCGAGTCTTCGGAACTCCGACTCCGGGTGCAAGGGCGTCGACTCGATCCCGAGTTCTTCGACCTGCTTGTCGGTGACGGCGGTCATGGCCTTGCCTTGCATCAGGGGCTTTCCATCGACTTCGGTGGCCTTCAGGAACCCGAGCGCGCCATGGCAGACCGACCCCAGGATCCTGCCTTCCGCATTCGCCTTCGTGATCTTCTCGCCCAGAACGGCGCTCTGCCCCAGATCATAGGCTGCTCCCCAACCTCCCGCCATGAAGATCAGATCGTACTTCGAGAAATCGACGTCATCGATCTTCATCGAATCCGCCACTTTCGCCTGCAGCTCCGCGTCTTTCCGGAACCGTCGGTCCGCCGGCGCGACCAGCGGGTACTTGAGGCTCGCCGGCTCGATGGGGACTCTGCCGCCTTCGATGGACGCGAGGTCGACCTCCATGCCGGCATCCAGGAATTCGTAATAGGGTACGGTCAGCTCGGACGCGTAGACGCCGGTGGCCTTCCCCCCGACGCCCATCGTCCCCTGACTGGTCGTGATGATGAGCGCCGAATGCCCGGACAGTTCGTACTTCTTGCCCTCGTAGGGCGCATTCAAGCCCATCGCCGTCAACGCCGCAGGCAACGCGGCTGCGACCACTCCGACGACGACCACGACGATGCCGGCTGCGACTGCGATTCTTCTCATGGATCCAATCTCCTCTCGCTCCTCGAAGACGAACTCTTCCCGAATCATTGTCCATCTCTTTCTGAGGTTCCGCCAGAGTCTGATGAAAATCGCTGGAAAAACAAAAGCCGGGTTCCCCCGGCAAACCATACGATATGAACCTCGATCGAATCCCAAGATCATTTCGCCGCTAATCGTCCTTCGACGTCACCACCGGCGAATCCTCCGACTTCCGAAAGCCTTCGATGCGTACTCGCTCGACCTCCTCGACAGACAACCCGGTTCCTGCAGAGACCGTAGCATTGTCGAGTCCGAGTCCAAGCAACCGTTGAGCGCATTCCAGTTTTGCTTCGACCAGCCCTTCGACCAGCCCTTCGGCCATTCCCTTTGCCATTCCTTCAGCTGCGGCCAGGGCACTGGCTTTCCGCAGATGCTCCTTCCTGGCATACCGGTTCATGGCATCCCAGGCTTGCGCCTTATCCCGCTCGAATGCGATCACCCACTCGTTCTCGTCCTTGCTCATTTCCTCGAGCCGTTCAACAGCCTGCGAAATGGCCGGATCCTTCTGTGCCAGCATGTTCGTCACCTCCTTTCTTTCTCCGAATTCGAGGAACTGAAGCCACATCCCCAAGCGGTCGTCCGATGACGGCGAACCCAGCATGCGTGCCTTCCCCATCTCCACGATACGTACCTCCAGCACGTCTGTCAATTCTCCGGTACCGGCGCCAAAATGGAATACATGAACGGCTTCCTCGTCATACGGCGGTCCAGATCCTCCTCGATCGCGAGCAACACCTTGATTTCCTTGTCTTCCTGCATTTCAACATGCTCATCCACTTCGGACACCTTTCCTTTCTGCAACGACGAACCGTCTCCCTACGACTCTAACGGCCCGAGGCAGAAGAAAGGATGGGTGGATCCCGACAGACGGTAACCGAATGTCGGCAACCGATGTCATTCGAGCGGATTCTGCGCTATTGACGGGCACTCGGACGGGTGGTACGATGCAGTTGTACTGACCAGTCAGTTTACATACGAAAGGAGAACCCCCATGGAAGCACTCGCATATCAGGCCGAAGTCGTCTTCACCCCCACGGAAGGGAAACGTGGTTCCACAGTGAGCGTCGAGGTCCGCCTCGACAAGGTCGTTCGCGAGGTCAGGAAATTCCACCTGACGGTCCCTGGACAGGGCTTCTTCGTGACGCTCAACCGCCTGGAAGACCGCCCCGACGTCTTCGCAGGCAGCACCCTCGTCCCTTGGGAAGCGCCGTCCGGCACCTACCCCATCGGCCTCTACGGTGTGGATGCGGAAGGAAATCGCGGACCGGCCGTCTACGCGTCCTACAAGGTCCTATGAAGTGAGTCGGAAAAGAATCCTGGACGGAGCCGCCCAGGTCTTTTCGGAGCGCGGCTACCAGCTGGCCGGCATGGACGAGATCGCCAGCCGGTCCGGCGTAGCCAAGGGGTCCCTGTACTACCACTTCGCCGGCAAGGCCGAATTGTTCAAGACGGTCGTCACCGAAGGCATCCAGGTACTGTCCGAGCAGACCGCGTCCATCTTCGACAGCGGGCTTCCCGTCCGTGAACAGATCCGCGCGGTGATCCGGAAGCACGTCGAGCTGTATCTCTCCTTCGGGGACCTCGCGAATGTCGTCTTCCGCGAAACGGGAATCGGCGTGGACGAACCGTTCCTACAGGAGATCAAGGCCGCCAAGGAAGCGCATGTGCGCCTGATCTCCGACATGCTTCGCAATGGAAGCGAACTCGGAATCTGCCGGCAGGTGGATTTCGGCATGACCGCCTGGGGACTGCTCGGTCTGCTGGACGCCTTCTGCCGATATCGGCTGGGCTCCGCGGACCGCCCCGACTCGTGCGCGGATGCCATTTCCGATGCGCTCTACGACCTGGTCGGGGAGGGGATCCTTCTGCCTCAGGCGTGATGACCCGCCGTTACGGTATTCTCTTCGTCAGCGTGCACTTCCTGCCGATAAGGCCCTGGGCAAGTTGCTTGTCTCCATTCGGTGTCCGGCAAGGTATAATCGAAGCTGCAGGATGACCATTTTCCTCAGGAGGTATGCACATGACCTGTCCGAAATGCGGCAGCCAGAACATCACTGTGGTCCCCGTCACCACGACCGAGACGAGAGGGAAGACCAAGGGCTTCGGCTGGATCAAGGCGTGCCTGGGCTGGCTGTTCTTCTCCCTTCCCGGCGTCCTATGCGGACTGTGCGGCATGGGGAAGGGCAAGTCGAGGACCAAGCACACGACGAAGTTGGTGAACGTATGCCACAACTGTGGGAAGCGGTTCTAAACGCCTTCAATTTCGTCGGAGACCACAGCGGATGCCACCAGCTGCCCGAGCGCTGCTTCACGGTCAAAGGATACACATTCCCCCTGTGCGCGCGCTGCACGGGTGTCTTCCTCGGGCAATCCATGGCCCTTCTGCTCCTCCCGTTCGGCGTCCGGACGGGCTGGATTCCCGCGCTCGTCCTCCTCGGTCTCATGGGTTTCGATTGGACCCTGCAACGGCTTGAGATCCTTCCGTCCACGAACCCACGCCGGCTGGTGACTGGAATCCTCGGCGGATTCGGACTGTTCAGCCTCTACATCCAGATCGCGGTCGCAGGGCTCGAGTTGATCCACCCCGGCTTCTGAAAGGCAGGTACCCCACATGAACCCCTTCGTCTACGAGATCCCCACCAAGGTCCATTTCGGCGAGAACCAGCTCGAGCACCTCGGCCCCGAGCTCGCCCGCTTCGGCCAGCGCGTCCTTCTCACATACGGTGGAGGATCCATCAAGACGACCGGCCTCTACGACCGCGTCATCGCTGAAATCAAGAAGGCCGGTCTCACCCTGTTCGAACTTCCCGGCATCGAGCCCAACCCGCGCATCACTTCGGTCCGGCAGGGCGCCGAACTCTGCAAGCGCGAGCGCATCGACGTGCTGCTCGCCGTCGGCGGCGGCTCCACGATCGACTGCACCAAGTTCATCGGCGCGGCCGTCTTCTACGACGGGGACGCCTGGGACCTGAGCACCGGCGCGGCTCCGATCACCCGGTGCCTGCCGATCGTCACCGTCCTGACCCTCTCGGCCACCGGCTCCGAAATGGACTCGGGCGGCGTGATCACCAACCTCGAGACCCAGGAGAAGCTCGGCAACGGACACCCCGTCATGGTCCCGAAGGTCTCCTTCCTCGACCCCACGAACACCTACACCGTCAATTCCTATCAGACCGCATGCGGCGCCGCCGACATCATCTCCCACACCCTGGAGGTCTACTGCAACACCGAACCCGACCTCGAGCTCCTCGACGGATTCATGGAGCATATCATCCGCACCGTCGTCCAATACTCCCCCATAGCCCAGCGCAGCCCGGACGACTATGAGGCGCGTGCCAACCTCATGTGGGCCTCCTCCTGGGCCATCAACGGCTTCGTCGCCGGCGGCAAGCGCCAGGCGTGGAGCTGCCACCCCATGGAGCACGAGGTCTCCGCGATCTACGACATCACCCACGGTCTCGGCCTCGCCATCCTGACGCCCCGCTGGATGGAATTCTGCCTCGACGCGCGCACGGCCCCGCGCTTGAAGCGCTTCGCCGTCAACGTCTTCGGCGTCGACCCGTCCCTCGATGCGTTCACCGCCGCACGCCAAGGAATCGCCAGGCTGTCGGCGTTCTACTTCGAGACTCTCGGCCTTGCGAGCTCCTTCACCGCGCTTGGAATCGACCGCACGCACTTCGCGCACATGGCCGAGAAGGCCTGCGGCGGAGGAATCATCCCCGGATTCCAGCCACTGGACAAGCAGGCTGTGGAGACCATCTTCGAGATGTGCATATAGCGTCGAAAGTTTCCGACATGGATGTCAAAAACTTCATTACCCAGAGCAGTTTTTGACTTGTAAGTCTGAAACTTCACATTTCAGCTCTTTTCGGATACACTGTCCTCAAGGTCAAGGAAGGAAGTGATTCCGTGAAGGAACGCATCGACAGGCCGGTCTACCTCAACAAACTGATAGAGTTCCAGGACAAGGACGTCGTGAAAATCGTGACAGGAATCCGACGGTGTGGTAAATCGACACTACTCGACCTGTTCGAGGACCACTTGCTGAAGACCGGCATTCCTGCGGTGCGCATCGTCCACATGAATCTCGAGTCCATGCAATACAAGGACCTCCTGGACCACAATTCCTTCTACAAGCATGTCGCTGATCGCATTTCAGTGGGTGGGAGACATTACCTGATCTTCGACGAACTCCAATCGGTATCGAGCTGGGAGAAGGCGGTCGAGTCCTTCCGACTCGATTTCGATGTGGACATCTATATCACGGGTTCCAATGCCTACCTGCTTTCGTCGGAATTCTCGACGTTGCTTTCGGGACGGTATGTGGAAATCCAGCTGCTTCCACTGTCCTTCAAGGAATTCCTGACGTTCTATTCCTTTGAGGATGACCCTTCGATTGAAGCACGATTCCAACGATATCTGCAGATTGGTGGCATGCCGGTCCTGAGGCAATTCAATTTCAATCTGCCACGAATCAACGAAACTCTCGAGGGTATCTATTCGACTGTCATTCTCCGGGACGTGCTCGAGCGAAACAAGGGTGCAGATCAGTCGTTGTTGAGGAAAATCGTACTCTTCCTCTGCGACAACATCGGAAGCTTCACATCTCCGAACAATATCGGAAATGTCCTGTCCTCTGAAGGCGAACTGGAAACAGGCAAGAGCAGAAGGAATGTCAGCGTGGCAGGCCGCACCGTCGACAAGTATATCGGAATGCTGGAAAACTCTTTCGTGTTCCATACGGTCGGTCGATATGATATCAAAGGGAAGCAGCTTCTGAAGACCCTTGGCAAGATATACATCATCGACCTTGGATTCCGGAACATGTTGCTTGGATATCGAGACGCCGACCGGGGACACGTTCTGGAGAACATCGTCTATCTCGAACTGCTTCGGCGCGATTTCCGCGTATCCGTCGGCAAATTCGGCGATTCTGAAATCGATTTCGTAGCGGAGAACCCGAACGAGAAGCTATATATCCAGGTAACCGAGACAATGGAAAGTGAAACCGTTCGGGAGCGCGAACTTCGTCCACTTCGGGCGATACCGGACAACTACGAAAAACTTGTCCTTTCCATGGACCGTAGTTACATACGATCCTACGAGGGGGTGAAAATCCTGAACCTGATCGACTTCCTGCTTCAGAATTGAACCATCCACAAACTCCACTCCCCCTCCCGCACGAAAGCCGTATCACTCGGCATGGCG
>CAZOHH010000049.1:6242-7410 GCA_964579735.1 uncultured Oscillospiraceae bacterium
ACAAGGGAAGGGGAACCCCATGAAAAGAAACGTCCTGCTGGGACTCGCCGCCACTCTCTGCGTACTGACGCTTGCCTCGTGCGCTTCTCCCACGACCGCACCGGCGTCGGTCCAGATGATCACGCCCCAGGATGCCAAGGCGCGTCTCGATTCCGACAAGACCATCATCCTCGTCGACGTACGGACCCAGACGGAATTCGACACCGAACACATCCCAGGCGCGCACGTAGCCCCAGTCGAATACCTCTCGACCACGACCGCTCAGTTGTTCCCCGACAAGAACGCGACCTATTTCATCTACTGCCGCAGCGGCAACCGCAGCGCCACGGCCTCGAGACTGCTCGTGGGTCTCGGCTACCAGCACGTCTACGACCTCGGTGGAATCATAGACTGGCCGTACGAGACCGTCGTCGGATAATCCTCGCCACGCTCCCCTCCGGACGGTATACTTGGAGAAGTGCGTAGATTCGCCAAGTGTTCGTCTACAGGAGGCTTCCCATGAAAAAGCTTTACATGAAGCTCTTCTTCAAGATGCTCCGTCCCTTTCTGGATGGACTGCGGAGCCAGCGGATCGAGCGCTTCCGCCGACTGAACCCACTCGCACGACCCGGCGGCAACGTCCTCGTGGGAGACTCGATCACGGAAGGATTCCCGATCGAGGAGATGTACACGGGCGAAAAGCGCGTGTACAACCGCGGCATCAGCGGCGATTCGACGCTGGACGTTATCGGCCGCATGTCGGAGAGCGTGTTCGAGCTATCTCCCGCACGCGTCTTCCTGCAGATCGGCACCAACGACTTGAACCTCCCCAAACCGGCGACTCTGGACGAAATCGCGGCGCGGATCGAAGAAATCTGCAGCCGTGTGGTCATGCAGCTCCCCGGCACCGAGGTCGTCCTGATCTCCGTCTATCCCGTCGCCGAGACGACCAGCCCCGGCATCCAGCTGGAGATGGTCAGCCCCCGCACGAACGCCATGATCCGGGACCTGAACCGGCGCATCGCGGACGTCGCGGTGAAGCGCGGGCTTGTCTACGTCGACCTGTTCTCCCGGCTCGCTGATGCGAGCGGGCAGCTGACGCGAGCCTATACGACAGAGGGCCTCCACCTGACCATAGACGGCTACGAAGTCGTGCTGAAGGAGCTCGAGCCGCTGTTCGTCTAGTCGC
>CAZOHH010000049.1:7510-11760 GCA_964579735.1 uncultured Oscillospiraceae bacterium
TGTCTCCGCAAACGAAGGCCTTCGACGACTTCCCACGGATGCTCGAGAGCTGCGAGATGGACATGCTCTACATCTGCCTCCCGCCGTTCGCGCACGAAGGACAGCTGGAAGCGGCCGCCGCCAAGGGAATCCACATTTTCATCGAGAAGCCGATCGGCATCGACACACTGCGGGCTTCGCTCATGGTCGAAGCCATACGGAAGGCGGGCGTCCTTTCGCAGGTCGGGTACCACATGCGCTTCACGGAAAACGTCGCCAAGCTGAAGGCTCTGATAGATAGTGGCGAGGCCGGCAAGCCGACGCTGTTCGACGCACGATACGCCTGCAATTCCCTGCACGGGAAATCCTGGTGGATGGACCGGACCCAGTCTGGAGGCCAGGTGTTCGAGCAGGTGATCCATATCTACGATATGGCCATGTACCTGTTGGGAGAACCCGCCACCGTCGCGGGCTTCCTCGAGAACCTATGCCATCGCGAGGTCCCCGGCTACACCGTGGAAGACACCAGCATCTCCGCCATCCGATTCCGTTCGGGTGCGTTGGCCAACATATCGGCGTCCAACTGCGCAGTCCCGGGTGAATGGAATTCCAGCTTCACGGTCGTCTGCGAAAAACTCACGGCCCATTTCCAGGGAGACGACAGCGCGGAGTTCATCTACACCGACCAGACGCCCCCCCGCAAGGAGTCCCTGCAGACCCGCGGCAATCCGCATTTCGCGGAGACCGTTGCCTTCGTCCAAGCCGTGCGCGGGCTGGCGCCGAACACCTGCACGATCGAGGACGGATTCAACAGTCTTCGGCTGGTCGAGGCGGTGGTCCAGTCGTCGGAAGAGGGCAGGTTCGTATATATATAGGGCGATATCTGCAGGAGTCGATTCAGCATTCTCTCCTCGTCACTCCGGCTTCAGTCGGGTATATGCCTACATCCAGTTCGCAGGCCAGATTTCGTCGAATTTCGCTTTCCTCTTGCCCATTTCCGAATGATATCCAGATGCGAGCCATATAGTCTTCGCATCCTTTCTTCGGATTCCGCAATCTGGATGCGACTTGATCCAGAGGATGATGTCCCACATCCGAAAGACTCGCAGATCGTCGAGTCCGGTATTGAGTACATGGTCGATTTCAGTCTGCAGCACGGACTCGTCCGAATCGGTCACTCATCCTCCAGGGCCCTCTGCAATTCTTCTGCAGTGGGATATCTCGGGTGTGAATCGATGCCAAACGATTCCGGCGTCCTGTCGAATCGAGAGAGGACTTGCTTGAGCTTTGTCAGGGAAATCTTCTCTCGGGCGAAATCCTGCAGAGCCATATCGATGATCTCATCGAACCGCTTGATCTTCGAGACCTCCTGATTGCGCGAACAGAGTCCGAAACGGTCCTGCAACCTGACAACAGGGCTTTCTCTGCCCTCACATGGAACTTCCAGAAGCGCTGCTTTCTGGGAATCCCCGATCAGTTCCAGTTCATGAAGCCTTTTCACGGTCATCTTGAAGGGAGCGATGCACGGATCCATCAACTCGATCACAAGGAGCAGCAGACGAATATCATCGTCCGGATCCACACTTCGACGAGGCCCGACACGAAACGCATCCGTCACGAAGTCCTTGTCCATCAATAGTTCCGCCGCGAAACGGTTGGCTATCGCTTCGTTCTTCTCGTTCGCGTACCCTGCCATGTCTTCTTTCCGAACTGGATCGCCTCCTTCGGACGAAACCAGGGTCTCGTTGCTACCTTCCGCGATCTTCAAGACGTGGGCAAGTTCGTGGGCCGCCGCGAAGATCTGCCTTTCCAGAGGCTGATTCGTGTTGATGAAAACGAACGGACTCGAACGTTCGTCCTCCCGCTTTACGGTCCGATAGAACGCCCAGAGGGCATGATCATCGATCGGGTAATACAACACTTTGCAGTACTTCTCCAGCAGTGCGAAGACATCGTCCCTGGGAATCAGGTTGATGAGCTTCTTGTCTGCACGGAGATCTCCGATCCTCTTCCGGATGACGTCTATGTCCCTCCGGGTCAGATTCCCGGCTCTAGACGGGGTCATTCAACCGATCCTCGAGAAGGATATAATCTTCGATGATCGAGTTGACGAATTCATATTCCGTATCATTCTTCGACTCGCCCATGCATCGGACGGCGTCGGCCTGTAGTTCGGGCCAGCTCGTGGAGGGAATACGGCCTATCAATTCGTCGACGCTGACGGACAGGATATCCGCGACAAGCGAAATCTCACGAATGTTGATGGCCTTTCGTCCGTTGACGATCTTATGTACCATCTGGCGTGAAACACCCAATCGCAAGGCCAGGTCGGTCTGCTTCATCGACCGTTCTTCCAGAACTTCCTGGATATTCTTTCCGACTCTCTGGAAGTAATCCATGGGGTTCTCCTCTCGACAAGGGCAGCTCGCATATCAGAATCCAACGGCTCATCATAGCATCGCTGCATATCGAAGTAAACGATATGTTGACAAAAGGCACCCAGAACGACCAAGGACAATGACGAATATCCTCGCTACCCCACGAGTCTACCGTAGGTCGAGCGGGCAGGAGGGTCACAATTTCCGGCAAGAAGAGACAAGCCGCAGACAGTCGGCAACAAATAGGCTTGCTTTTCCGATACCGATTACGCGAACAGCGCCGTACAACCGTGTTCGACGAGTAGATCGTCGACTTCGCGCGGCTCGAAGATGCGATGCTCCAGGCAGTGGCGCACGATGATGTCCGATTTCACGGTGTAGCGGAAGGTAAATCCCTTGGCGTTCAACAATTGCTCCGCCTCCTCCGGCGAAGCGTGAAGGACGAAGGCCAGTTTCATGATGTTCTGACGCCGTGTCTCGCCCTGCCCGCCTTTCCTCATCATGGTGTGAAATAGCTGGGGTGAGATTCCGGCTTCGATCATGAGACCATCGTATGTATACGGCCGAGTGAAACGGCGCAATAGGAGTGCCTTGACGAGGACTTCGAATTCGTTCGGAGTTTCCTGGGACATCGCGTGTTCCAGAGTCTCTTCAAGGTCCGAGCGGATCTCGACGAAGATCCTGTCGTTCATGACTACGGTTTGGCGCAGCGCATCAGGATCAAGCGCCGACAGACGCTTGGCCAACCGTTCTGCGAACAATCGCAAGACCGCCTCCATCTCTCGCGCGACCTGTTCAGGATCGGAAAGCCGCCTTTCGTCGAGGTAGTGTGTGTAGTTGAGCGACCTTCCGTTCAAGAGTAGGAATTTCAAATCCATCATGTTGAAATCCTCGCTTTCTGCGCACTGAAGTACACTCCCTCATTCTACCACCATGGGAAATGCAACCTAAATTCCCAATTGAGGACGCTTCACCTCCCACGCGCTACGATGGGGTTGTAAGCTTCCCAGGAAGCCCGACGAAAGGAGACCCGGCAAATGAGAGGTGAAATCTTCGCGATCCTGGACCGCAGCGGTTCCATGAGCAACTGCGTCGACGAGACGATCCGCGGCTACAACCGATTCCTCGACAACCAGAAGGAGGAGGGGAGCGGTTGGAAGGACATGCGTCTCACGACGGCACTCTTCGACGACCGGTACGAGGTCCTGGTGCAGGCATGCCCGCTGCTCGACACCCTGCCGCTGACCGACCGCGCGTATTTCGTGCGCGGGAGCACCGCCCTCTTCGACGCCATCGGCAAAACCCTGCTTGACGCCAACACCCGCCTCGAGGCGAAGGACCCGGCTGACCGCCCCGAGCGCGTCGTCGTCCTGATCATCACCGACGGCCAGGAGAATGCGAGCACCCGCTACACCGCCGCAGACGTGAAACGCCTGATCGACGGCCGCAAGAACGCCGGCTGGGAGTTCTTCTTCCTCGGTGCCGAACTCGAGAACTTCGACGACGCGCACCGCATCGGAATCGACCCCGCACGCCAGGCCGGCTTCGAGAAGGGGATGAGCGAAGCGACCTATCAGCGGATGAGCAAGACCATCAAGGGCTTCATGAAGACGGGCAAGGTCGAGGACGGCTGGGGCGACGACTTCAAGAAGGGCGGCGAAGTCCGGTGAGCGAGGCGGTGTGCGACGGACTCGTGCTGTTCGACGTCCCGGAGGGGCGGGTGCTGGTCGACACCGGCTCGCCCTTCTCCTTCGGGGACCTGCCCTCGGTACGGCTGTGCGGAAAGGACTTCCCGCTGTCCCGAAGCCGCCTTCTGGCGGATATCCGGAGACAGACGGTTCCCGACCTCGTGGCGCTGCTCGGGATGGACGTCCTCTGTCACTTCGACCTTCT
>CAZOHH010000049.1:11860-17503 GCA_964579735.1 uncultured Oscillospiraceae bacterium
ACTGGAGTTCGGCACACTGCCGGAGATCTTCGAGCTCACGATGTCGAGGTTCGGCAGGGATTGGGCCATCCTCGGAACCGACTTCCTGCGCGCGAATCTGAAGGACTCCATCCGACTGGAGAGGAACAGCCTCACGCTGAGCTAAGGCGCTGGCATTTCCACCTCATTCACTTGACTTATTGTCCCGACGGTCTGACAATCGATGCAACAGGCAAATCTGGCGAAAGCCGGAGACGCAAAGCTAAAGGGCCTTCGGGAAACGATGGCAGCCAGTTGCTGAAGAAGATATCCCGTTTCGGGGAAGACGGCAATCTGTGCGAACGATTGCCGTCTTCTTTTGTCCCGGTTCGTCCGGAGCATGCCAGAAGTGAAGAGACGAGAGGGGTATCATGAAAAAGGCGCTCAGCAGCACATTGGCAGGCGTACTGGTCGTCGTATTGGCCGTCAGCGGGATCGGCGTGGCGTACATGCTCTTCAACGGACCTTCGCCGAGCCCGACAGCGGGTCCGACCCCGACCGCGCAGGTAACCCAAGCCCCGGATGCGAGTCCGACTCCGACTCCGACGGCGCAGGTCACCAACGCAGCGGATCCAAGCGCGAGTCCGACTCCGGATGGGCAGAGCCCCGACGTTGATGCAAAAACCCTTTACAAGGTCAACTTCCATACGAACGGTGGCGGCGTCGTGTCTTCGGTCACGGTCGAGGCAGGGCATTCCCTGGGCACGCTGCCCACTCCGCTGAAGCCCCGCAGCATCTTCAGCGGCTGGTATAAGGACAATGGAACCTTCGAGAAGGAAGTATACGGGACGACCAAGGTCGGAACGGATCTCGACCTCTATGCCTCCTATATAGGCAGTGCGACCCCCTTCGAATCCGACGAAAACACCGTGGCCAGCGTCACAGGCGTGGCCAAGGGCTTCCACGTCATCCTCCTGTCGTCCATATCGAGCCTGTCGCCCATCGAGGTGAAGGCGGCCCTCACGTTCGACGCCATCACCGAGGAGGGCCAGTTCAGCGGCATCACGGTCACTGGCGGCAACGGACGATATACGGTCGTCGCAACGGATGGCTACACCCCCGGGTGCTCCTATTCGATCACCCTCGACAGCGACGAACTTGCCTTTGAAGACGAGCCCAGCAACATCCGTACGTACAATATAAGCGTCCAACTGGGCGATCCGGTCTTGAAGGTGCCGTTGCGCGAAGGGATCCAGTATGTCCCGACCGGGGATATCCGTCGGATCGTCCAGGGCGGGCTATCGACGGACCGGCTTTCGGTGCCCCTGTTCCAGGGGAGCCAAGCATCCTCCGACGGACCGTTCTCCGGATCGTTCACATACACCGGGGACCTCTCTCTGGCCGTCGGCGACCAGCTGGTCATCTACGAAGGCACGCCGCCCGATGAGCGAGTCGCGGGACAGGACTACGTCGATGAACTGATCAGCTACGTGACCGTGACCGCGGTCGATGCCGCGACCGGCACGGTCGAATTCGCGGCGGCGGATCCGAGCGAGATCCTGTTCACGCCCGACCTCATCCCGGTCCGACTCTCCGACGATATGGACGGAGACGCGGACAACCACTCGCTCACCCTGACCATCGAGAAGATGACCTTCACCGACCCTGCGGATTTCACGGATTTCGCCCTGGAAGATTTCGGGCTGGGTTCGGCCACGACGATCGATATCGGAGACTACATCATTCTCTATGCCGAAAGCGACTCGCTGAAGAACGCCGATTCCCTGATCTACGTGAAGATCACCGGCGTGGCCCCGCGCGGCAGCTACCTCGTCATCGCATATGAGGATTCAAGCGCAGAGGACTACGGGTCCTACATGGAAGTCTCCGTATCGCGGGAGCTGTCCTACGAGGAACTCACGGAAAACCTCGATCTCGAGGAAGTGAATCAGGAACTCGAGCAGGACATCCTGAACAGCGGGTTCGCCGAGTCCGCCGTGGCGTACCTAAGTCGACTTGCGAAAGTGGACAAGAACACCCAGACACAGATCTGCGAACAATTCGGCATCCAGGATTTCACGACCGAAGTCCTTCCGGCTTCCTCCTCGCTCCTCGCCAGTGCCCCACAGATCAGTGTCAAGACATCGATCAGTAGTACTCTCAAGCACTGGACCGGATCCGGCCTCCGGTGCCTGGTCGCGGTCAGCTGTGTCGTCGACATCGGCGACAAGATGATGATTCGCATCTCCGGCGTCTTCGTGGAAGAGTTCAAGGTGGAGACCAGCGTCTCCTCCAAGACGTACTGGAATGGTCTCAAGATCTCGGATATCAAGATCCTCGCCGTTATCGACGTGTACAGCTATACCTACCTGTCCGTGCAGGTGAACATGTTCTCGAAGGACAACTCGGGCTTGAATAGCAAACTGAATGTCATCGAAACCATCAAGAACCTCCAGGACTCCGCCAAATACACCGCGGGGGAGAAGAGTCAGGAAGTCGAGGCCTTGTATGGAATGTACAAGGAACTGATGGCCATAGAGCACGACTTCTTTCCTCTGTTCAGCGTCAAGATCTGCGAAATCAAGGGGGGCATCGACCCTCTGCATATCTTCGCATACGGCTTCACCACGGAATTCGTGGTCTCCCTGGATGTCGATGTGGTCCTAGGTACGGAGTTCGAATATGAAAAGGCTACGCGATACGGCTTCCTGCTCAGCCTCGCGAAGTTGAGCATCGCCCAAATGCAAACGGATCTCGTCGACACGAACTACGAGTTCACGGTCTATGCCATGGGCACCTTGGCGATACGGGCAGGAATCAAGTTGACGCTCGCGGTGGGTCTCATCGACACGACATTGGATTCGGTCGCGATTACCGCAGAGGTGGGGGCCTATTGGCAGATTTGGGGTTTCCTCTACTACCATCTGGAATATGCGAACAAGGTGACGACAACGGAATATGCCGGCGCATGCTTCATGGAAGTGGGCATCTACCTGACAATAGGCTTCGAGGCCCAGTTCGGCGACAAACTCGTCAGCTACAGTAAGGAACTCTTTAGTCGAAACTGGCCCCTTTGGTCCGCCGGAGATCAATACTACACCACCGACTTCGGTTACGAACTGACGGACCAGACCGACGACATCCTCCTGAAGGGAACGAACCCGAGCTACAGTATCCCTTCGTCCGCATACGTGATGTCCCAGATGGACTTCAAGACCGGCGATTTGGCCGACCAGCAATACGACGCGAGCCAGTTCGAGTTCCTGATCAAGAACGATACGGATAAGGTCTTCAGTGTCGACGCTTCCGGCGCGATCACCATCACGCCGCCGACGGGCAAGGATATCGCGACGGCGACCCTGGAAGTGACCTGGAAGTCGGCAGCGCTCGTGTTCACGTCCTCTCCGATTTCCAGAACCTTCACCCTTGTCTGGGACAATCTGAAGGACAGCTATGCCGTGAACTTCGACACGAATGGCGGCAACAACGTGCAGAGCATCGGTGCAGCCTATCGCGCCGCTATCATACTGCCGACTCCCGTACGGTCCGGCTATCTCTTCGGCGGGTGGTATGCCGACAACGCAACCTTCCTTAAGGCGTTCACCCACACGACGATGCCGGCCGCCAACTCCACGGTCTATGCCAAGTGGACGGCCGCCACCGTAGGATACTCCGTTCGGCACTATACGCAGAATGTGAGCGACGGCGACACCACGCTCGCGTCGACCGAAAGTCCTACGGGAACTGCAGGAAGCAGCGTCACTCCTTCTCCGTTGACCATCAGCGGCTATACCTCACCGACTGCCCAGAACGTGACTCTGGCCGGTGACGGCAGCACGGTCGTGAACTACACCTACACTCGGAATAGCTATGCTTTGACCTTCAAGCCGATGAACGGCCAGGAGAATATCGTCCGCACCTATCCATACGGTACGGGGCTCATCGCACCGGGCGTGACGAGGGTGGGGTACACGTTCAGCGGCTGGAGTCCTGCGGTCGCGTCGACCATGCCGGCGGAGGCGGTGACCTACTCGGCCCAGTGGACGAAGAATGTCTACACCCTCACGGTGGACCTGACCGGCGGCATTGCAGCCACGGCGAATCCCGCTTCCTATTCGGTCGACAGCAGCGCGATCACCCTCGTGAATCCGACGAGGACCGGCTACATCTTCGCGGGGTGGACGGGTACGAAGCTGCTGGCCGCGACCATGACCGTCACCCTTCCGACCGGTTCCACCGAAAACCGTTACTACACGGCCAGCTGGGTGGTATCCGACAATACGCCGTACTATGTAAACCATTACAAAGAGGACCTTTCGGGCAACTTCACGATCCTGACGATCGAAAGCCTGACCGGCACGATGGGAGCGTCATCGCAGGCGGCATCGAAGTCCTTCGTCGGGTTCACCGCAGGGTCGGTCGTCCAGCAGACCATCGCATCCGACGGCTCGACGGTCGTGATGATCCATTACACGCGCAACAGCTATCAGCTGACCTTCGATGCCAACGGCGGCATGGGCGGAATGCAAACCTTGGTGAAGTTCGGTGCGAACATCGCCCCGCCCATCATCATCTTCACCGGACATAGCTTCGGCGGGTGGGACAAGGCCATGTCGCCGACCATGCCGGCCGCCCCGACGACCTACAAGGTCCTTTGGTCCACCATCGACTACAGAGTCGCATTCGACAAGAATTCGGCCGATGCGACCGGCACCATGTCCGATCAGTACTTCACGTACGACGCCAGCCAGAGCCTTACGGCCAACGCCTATGCGCGGACCGGGTACACGTTCGCCGGCTGGAACACCGCTCCCAATGGAGGTGGAACGTATTATGCGGACAGCGCAGCCGTTCTCAACCTGACGCCCGTCAACTTCGCCGTCGTCACGTTCTACGCCCGGTGGAAATCGACCTCGGGGATCGGAGTCTTCGACGCCCATTACAGTGCTGAATTCCAGGTGTTCGATTTCGTGATGGCCAGCTCCAGCCTCAACGGATATGCATACGACTCCTCCTGGGGGAATGCAGACTCCACAGCTGGTCACCAGTTCACGGAAAGCATGGTGGATAGCCGATACTTCAAGGTAAGCAAGACCGGCGACACGGACAATCCTTTTGCGCTCTACCTGTACGAATACGACGGTACGCCGGTCGTATCGGGGACTTCTGTAAACCTTTACGCGAATTCACGGATCGGGTCCGCATCCAACGTGAATCTGACGGACTCCTGCAAGGCATCCCTTCTCAGACTCTATGGCGCCAACTGGGCCAAGGGTCTGGCTGCCGTAGGAAGAATCGGGGTTCTTTGGGACGAGGGGTTCATGTTCAGCAGCGGCAATGGTTTCGGATACTACTTCAGCGGGAAGGAAGCTTATACGTCCATGGGTTCCATCACACTGACAGGCCATGTCTCCAACCCGACGCTGGATCAGCTTGAATCCGTCGTGGATTATGCGGCCGGACCGCTCGCCGGAGGCTCGGCGGTCGTGTTCGCGACGAGGTAGGAGCGTACCGGGTACGAAACACCAAATATCCGGCACGTAATTGCTAAAACCAACAAACACTTGCAGAATATGCAAGTGTTTGTTCAAAACTACGGAATATGATACTTGGAACAACCCTTATGAGATAAACAAAAAGCCGGGTCTCCCCGGCCAAAACAAAACGAATCCAGATTCGATCATC